>NZ_JBICLK010000084.1:0-94861 GCF_043105275.1 Pseudomonas sp. TYF_14 | reverse complement strand
CCTTAGGGTCGCTTTTTTTATTTCTGCATCATGCGATCGTCTCCGCCCCTCTGCAACAAGGGGCTAGCTGCGCCACTCTTCTTCCCGCAGCGTCAGCACCTCAAACCCGTCCTCGGTCACCGGCCGCGCCTTGAGCGTATCGACGATGAACGCCTCGGCGCGGTCGTTGATCTGCACCGTGGTCACATCGGGGCGGATGAAGCTGTCGAGTTTGGCAAACACCTGGGTCAGCAACTGGCCGGTGCGGCGCATCAGGTCGAGTTGGGCGGGGGGCTTGAGGATCACCTGGGACATGGGGGGAGGGCAGTTGCCCATGCTGGAAATTGCCCCAGCAAAGCGCCTGGGAGCGTGAGGTTGCCACCGCATGGTGCGTAACCTGTGCAGGCCTCTTCGCGGGCACGCCCGCTCCCACAGGTACTGCGCCGCCCTCAGGCCTTGCGATATCCCTGTGGGAGCGGGCATGCCCGCGAAAGGGCCGGTATAGCTGGCCCATAAATTGCTGATCTACCCTCATCCCGGGCTATCAACGTCGACAGCCCTCACCACTTCACGACAAAGGCGCCGTGTTGCCCCGCTTGCATCAGCATGCCGGGGCAGCCGGCGCCTTTTTGCATTTTCCACAGGAGCCCGCCCATGGCCAACAACGAAGTACGCAGCGTCTGCCCCTACTGCGGCGTGGGCTGCGGCATCGTCATGAGCGTTGCCGATGGCAAGGTCGGCAAGATCAGCGGCGACAAGCTGCACCCGAGCAACTTTGGCCGCCTATGCACCAAAGGCCTCACCGCACACCAGCCACTGAGTGCCAGCGGGCGCATGGCCGACGCCTACCTGCGCCAGCAACGCAGCCAGCCGCCAGTGCGCACCAGCATGGACCAGGCCATCGCTGCCACCGCCGAGCGTCTGCGCGGCATCATCGACCAGCACGGCCCGGATGCCGTGGCGCTGTACGTGTCCGGGCAAATGTCGCTGGAGGCTCAGTACCTGGCCAACAAGCTGGCCAAGGGCTTTATCCGTACGCGCCACATCGAGTCCAACTCGCGCCTGTGCATGGCCAGCGCCAGCAGTGGCTACAAGCTGTCGCTTGGCGCCGATGGCCCACCTGGCAGTTACCAGGACTTCGAGCACGCCGACGTATTTCTGGTGATCGGCGCCAACATGGCCGACTGCCACCCGATCCTGTTCCTGCGCCTGCTTGATCGGGTCAAGGCCGGTGCGAAGCTGATCGTCGTCGACCCACGGCGCAGCGCCACCGCCGACAAGGCCGACCTGTTTCTGCAGGTGCGCCCCGGCAGCGACATGGCCTTGCTCAACGGCCTTTTGCACCTGCTGCATCGCAACGGCCACACCAACCCCGATTTCATCGCCCGCCACACTGAAGGCTGGGACGAACTGCCGGCCTTCCTCGACGACTATACCCCCGAGCGCGTCGCCGCCATCACCGGGCTGGCCGAGGCCGATATCATCAAGGCTGCCGAATGGATCGGCAGCGCCAACAACTGGATGAGCTGCTGGACCATGGGCTTGAACCAGAGCATTCACGGCACCTGGCACAGCAACGCCATCTGTAACCTGCACTTGGCCACGGGTGCCATCTGCCGGCCCGGTAGCGGCCCGTTCTCGCTGACCGGCCAACCCAATGCCATGGGCGGCCGCGACATGGGCTACATGGGCCCCGGCTTGCCAGGCCAGCGCTCAGCCTTGGTGGAAGATGACCGCGCGTTCGTCGAACGGCAGTGGCAACTGCCACCCGGCAGCCTGCGCAGCGAGGGCGGTGAGGGTACGGTGGCGCTGTTCGGGCAGATGAAAGCCGGTGAAGTGAAAGCCTGCTGGGTCATCTGCAGCAACCCGGTAGCCAGTGTCGCCAACCGCCAGCAAGTGATCGACGGCCTGCGCAAGGCCGAACTGGTCATTACCCAGGACGCCTTCCTCGACACCGAAACCAACCGTTACGCCGACATCCTGCTGCCGGCCGCGCTGTGGGCCGAAGGCGAGGGTGTGATGATCAACAGCGAGCGCAACCTGACCCTGATGCCACGCGCTGTCGAGCCCCCCGGGCAAAGCTTGCCGGACTGGCAGATCATTGCCCGCGTGGCGTGTGCCATGGGCTATGCCGACGCCTTCGACTACCCCAATGCCGAAGCGGTGTATGAGGAAATACGCCGCTTCCACAACCCCTCAACCGGTTATGACCTGCGCGGTATCGGCTATGCCGAATTGCGGACACAGCCGCGCCAGTGGCCTTGTGCACCGGGCAGCGAGCAGCATCGTAGCCCGCTGCGCTACCTCAACGACGGCAGCAGCCAGGCGCTCCTGCTCGATGCCCGAGGTAGGCGGCCGGCACTGGCCTTTCCCACCGCCAGCGGCAAGGCGCGCTTCTTTGCCCGGCCCTGGTTGCCGGCAGCGGAAGTGCCGGACGATGACTACCCCATGGTGCTGAATACCGGTCGCGTGCAGCACCAGTGGCACACGTTGACCAAGACCGGCAAGGTGCCGGCGCTGAACAAACTGGAGCCCGGCCCCTACCTTGAGATTCACCCCGAGGATGCCGCCCGGCTGGGTGTCGCTGAAAAGGACCAGGTGGCCGTTCGCTCGCGCCGGGGGCAGGCCGTGTTGCCGGCGCGCATCAGTGACCGGGTCATGCCGGGCAACTGCTTTGCGCCGTTTCACTGGAACGACCTGATCGGCGAGCAATTGGCGATCAATGCCGCGACCTGCGATGCGGTCGACCCGCTGTCGCTGCAGCCTGCCTTCAAGCACTGCGCCGTAGCCCTGGAGCGGGTCGCAGGCGAGCGCATCGACGCCCTTGATCTGAACACTGCCACTGTAGAGCCTGTCCGCATGCCGACCGCCACCCTGTCCCGTCTGCTTGGCCTGCACACCCTGCCGGTTCCGGCGCTGGCCGAAGAAGAGCGTCATTACCTGCAAGGTTTCCTGCTGGGCCTGGACCAGGCCCGCGCCGAGGGCGTACCCCGCCTGCCGGCCAGTGCGCCGCTGGCTGCCAGCCGTCGTTTGTTTGTTGACGGTTTGCTGGCCGGGTTGTTCGCCCAGCCTGCAACTGCGCCCATCGCGGTACAGGCCACGCCATGGCATCAGGTGCTGTGGGCCTCGCAGACCGGCAATGGTGAGCAACTGGCCGAACGCTGTGCCGCGCGCCTGCGCGATGCTGGTCTGAACGTGCAACTCAGCTGCCTGGAGGCGGTCAGCCCAAGCCAGCTGCAGGGTGCTGCCAGTGTAGTGTTAATCGCCAGCACCTTTGGCGATGGCGACGCGCCCGACAGCGGCGCGGCCTTCTGGCAGGCTTTGCAGGGCGAGGAGGGCGCTCACTGCGCCGGGCTGCCCTATGCCGTACTGGCCCTGGGCGACTCCAGTTACGACCAGTTCTGCGGTTTTGGCCGCAAGCTCGACCAGCGCCTGGCCGAGCTGGGAGGGCAGCGCCTGCTGGCGCGGGTGGACTGCGAGCCCGACTTCGACGAAGCCTTTGCTGGCTGGCTCGAAGCGTTATTGCCTGCACTGGGCACTGCCGCGGCGCCACCTCCGGCGAGTGAACCTGCACCCGTATCGGCCTTCAGCAAGCAGCAACCCTGGATGGCCACCGTACTGGAAAACCGCCTGCTCAATGGCCCCGGCGCCAGCAAGGAAACCCGCCAGCTGGTCTTCGATCTGGGCGGCAGCGGCTTCAGTTATGCTGCCGGCGATGCCCTGGGCGTATGGCCGCGCAACTGCCCGGCCCTGGTAGAAGAGCTGCTGACGCTGATGCAGCTCGATGGCCAGGCTATGGTCGAGCTTAAAGGTCATAGCGCCATGCCACTGGCCGAAGCCCTGCAAACACACCTGGAAATTGCCAAGGTCACTGCGCAACAACTGCAGGCATTTGCCAGCAACGCGCCTGACCTGCAGCGCTTGCTGCAGCCTGAATGCAAGGCCGAGCTGCAAGATTGGCTGTGGGGCCGGCAGTTGGTCGATGTGCTGCGCGCCTTCCCCCAGCAGTTGCCGCTGGCCAGCTGGCTGGAACTGCTCAAACCATTGCAGCCGCGGCTCTATTCGATCAGTTCCAGCCCGCTGGCGCACCCAGGCCAGGTGCATCTGACGGTATCGACGGTGCGTTATGGCGAACGTAAAGGCGTGTGCTCAAGTTTCCTTGCCGACCGTGCGCAGGTGCAAAAGGTGGCGATCTTCCCGCAGGTGTCGAAGCACTTTCGCTTGCCCGAGGACGACAGCGTGCCGGTGATCATGGTGGGCCCTGGTACTGGCATTGCACCGTTCCGTGCGTTTCTCGAGGAGCGAGAGGCACGGGGGGCAAAAGGCGACAACTGGCTGTTCTTCGGCGAGCAGTACGCAGCGACCGATTTCTATTACCAGGAGCAGTTGCAGGCCTGGCAAGCGGCGGGGCACCTGCGGCTGGACACGGCGTTCTCGCGGGACCAGGTCGAGAAGATCTATGTGCAGCAGCGCATGCTCGAGCAGGGTGCGCTGTTGTGGCAATGGCTGGAGGCGGGGGCGTATTTCTATGTGTGTGGCGATGCGCAGCGCATGGCCAGGGATGTGGATGCGGCGTTGCGGGTGATTGTCGCCGAGCATGGCCGGATGGATGCGGCGGCGGCTGCGGCTTATGTCGAAGGCTTGAGCAAGGCCAGGCGTTATCGGCGCGATGTGTACTGAAGTGCTCCAAGATGGGGTGTTGTGCACCTTGAATGTGCATTGGCTGGGCGGGCCCAGCGCAAGTGTAGGAGCGGGTTTACCCGCGAAGAGGCCGACACAGGCAACCCAGGCAACCCACGCAACCCGATTGGCACGCTCCCTGCTTAACCTCGGATACAACAAAGCCCACTGATCAACGGCGATCAACCGGGCCCCCTACCGTGATGAATACAGGCAAAGGCGCCTGGAGCTTCGGCTCCAGGCGCTTTTTTTTTGATCGAGGATCGGCTTATGAAGGCAACAGCGAGCAGCGGGCAACGAGAGCGACTGGTCATCGTCGGCAACGGCATGGTCGGCCACCATTGCGTCGAACAACTGGTCAGTCGCGGCGCCCTGCAGCGCTTCGAGGTGCGGGTATTCGGCGAAGAGCGCCAACGCGCGTATGACCGCGTGCACCTGTCCGAATACTTCGGCGGCAGCTGTGCCGAAACCCTGGCCCTGTGTGAGCACGATTTCTACGAGGCCAATGGCGTGCACCTGCACCTGGGTGAGGCCGTGCTGGAGATCGACCGCGAGCGCCGCGAAGTCGTCACTGCCGCAGGTCGCTATGGCTACGACCAACTGGTGCTGGCCACCGGCTCCTATCCCTTCGTGCCGCCGATCGAAGGCTCCAGCGGCAATGCCCGCCTGGTCTACCGCACCCTGGACGACCTCGATGGCATTCGTGCTGCCGCAGCCGGTGCCCGCCGAGGGGTGGTGGTCGGCGGCGGCCTGCTTGGCCTGGAAGCGGCCAACGCCCTCAAGTCGCTGGGGCTGGAAGCTCACGTGGTGGAATTCGCCCCACGGCTGATGCCGGTACAGCTGGACGGCGAGGGCGGTGCCGCGTTGAAGGCGCAGATCGAAGCGCTAGGTGTGGGGGTGCACCTGTCGCGCGCCACCCAGTCGGTCAGTGCCGGTGAAACCTACCGCTACCGCATGAACTTCGACGGCGGTGAGCACCTGGAAACCGACCTGATCGTGTTCTCCGCCGGTATCCGCCCACAGGATGCACTGGGCCGGGGTTGCGGCCTGGACATCGCCGCGCGCGGTGGCGTGGTCATCGATAACCACTGCCGCAGCAGCGACCCCCGCATCTTCGCCATCGGCGAGTGCGCCTCGTGGAACGGCAGCGTGTTCGGCCTGGTCGCCCCGGGCTACAGCATGGCGCGCAACCTGGCCGGGCTGCTGATGGGCGAGGCGGCGGTGGCGTTCACCGGCGCCGACATGTCGACCAAGCTCAAGCTGCTGGGTGTGGATGTCGGTTCTATCGGCGATGCCCACGGTGCCACGCCGGGCGCGCGCAGCTATCGCTTCATCGATGAAGCCAACAGCGCTTACCGCCGTTTGGTGGTGGATGCCAGCGGCAAGCGCGTGCTCGGCGCGGTGCTGGTGGGCGACAACAGCTATTACGACACCCTGTTGCAGTACGCCCAGAACGGCATCGCCCTGCCGGCCGACCCGGCAGCGCTGATCTTGCCGCAAGGCGGTGGTGCGCCGGCCCTGGGCGCCGATGCGCTGCCCGACAGCGCGACCATCTGCTCCTGCCACAACGTCAGCAAGGGGGCGGTGTGCGCCGCGATCGACAGCGGCTGCAGCGACCTCGCTGCGGTCAAGGGCTGCACCAAGGCCGCGACCGGCTGCGGTGGTTGCGCGGCCCTGCTCAAGCAAGTCTTCGAGCACGAACTGACGGCCCGCGGCGTGGCGGTGGACAAGAGCCTGTGCGAGCACTTTGCCTACACCCGGCAGGAGCTGTACGGGTTGGTGCGGGTGGAGGGTATCCGCACTTTCAGCGAACTGCTCGAGCGCCATGGCAAGGGCCATCTGGGGTGTGACATCTGCAAGCCGGCGGTGGGCAACATTCTCGCCTCGTGCTGGAACCAGCCGATCATGGACCCGGCACTGGTACCGCTGCAGGACACCAACGACACCTTCATGGCCAACATGCAGAAAAACGGCACCTATTCGGTGGTACCGCGCATTCCCGGTGGTGAAATAACCCCCGACAAGCTCATCGCCATCGGCCAGGTGGCCAAGAAATACGACCTGTACACCAAGATCACCGGTGGCCAGCGCATCGACCTGTTCGGCGCCCAGTTGCACGAGCTGCCGCTGATCTGGGGCGAACTGATCGAGGCCGGTTTCGAAACCGGGCACGCCTACGGCAAGTCGACCCGCACGGTGAAGTCGTGCGTGGGCAGTACCTGGTGCCGCTACGGCGTGCAGGACAGTGTCGCCATGGCCCTGCGCCTGGAAGACCGCTACAAGGGCCTGCGCAGCCCCCACAAGCTCAAGTTCGCGGTATCGGGATGCACCCGTGAATGCGCCGAGGCGCAGAGCAAGGACATCGGCGTTATCGCCACCGACAAGGGCTGGAACCTGTACGTGTGCGGCAACGGCGGTATGCGCCCGCGGCATGCCGAGTTGTTCGCCACCGACCTGGACGACGAAGCCCTGGTACGCCTGATCGACCGCGTGCTGATGTTCTACATCCGCACGGCCGACAAGCTGCAGCGCACCTCGGTGTGGCGCGAAAACCTGGAAGGCGGCCTGGACTACCTGAAGCAGGTCGTGATCGACGACAGCCTGGGCCTGGCCAGCGAGCTGGAAAGCCAGATGCAGCATGTGGTCGACCAGTATGAATGCGAATGGGCCAATGCCCTCAACGACCCGGAGAAGCTCAAGCGCTTCCGTACCTTTGTCAACGATCGCCGCGCCGACCCGGACGTGCACTTCGTGCGCGAACGCGAACAACGCCGGCCCGCTGCACCGCTGCACCTGATCCCAACTGTCGAGGAGGCTGTCTGATGAACCTGGCCAATGCTGCTGTGAACACGCAAGAAAACTGGCAGACGGTGTGCCAGGCACAAGACCTGGTGGCCGATTCCGGGGTCGTGGTTTGGTTCGATGGGGCCCAGGTGGCGTTGTTCTACCTGCCGGGGCAGGCCCAGCCGCTGTACGCGGTGGACAACCGCGACCCACGCTCCGGTGCCAATATCATCGGTCGTGGGCTGGTGGGCAGTGTGCAGGGCGAGTTGGTGGTGGCGGCGCCGTTGTACAAGCAGCATTTCAGCCTGCTGAGTGGGGAGTGCCTGGAGGATGCCGGGCAGAGGTTGCGGGTGTGGCCGGTGCGGTTGAAGGGGGAGGCGGTGGAGCTGGCGGTGGCCTGATACCCCTTTGCTGCCTGTGCCGGCCTCTTCGCGGGCAAGCCCGCTCCTACGGAATCTGCACCGCCTTCAAATACGGCGCTGCACCTGTGGGAGCGGGCTTGCCCGCGAAGAGGCCGGCACACGCCGACTAGATAACCAACCCCTGCGGCGTGCGCCCGGCAAACACATCCACCAGGCTGGCTACCACCATCTCGCCCATGCGCGTGCGTGTCTGTACCGTGGCACTGGCGCGATGCGGTTGCAGGACTACATCTTCGCGCTCGAACAACGCCTCGGGCGCTCGCGGTTCATCGGCAAACACATCCAGCGCCGCGCCACCGATCTCGCCAGCCTGCAGCGCGGCGATCAACGCAGGCTCATCTACCAGCTTGCCGCGTGCGATGTTGATCAGGTACCCCTCGCTGCCCAACGCCTGAAGCACGTCGCGATTGATCAGCGCCTCGCCCTTGTCAGCCGCCGCTGCGAGGATCAGCGCATCGCTGTCCTTGGCCAACTGCAGCAGATCTGCCTCGAACCCGTAGGGCACATCCAGTGCCTGTAGATCGGTGTAGCGGATCGGGCAACCGAAGGCTGCCGCCCGCTGTGCTACCGCCCGCCCGACCCGGCCCATGCCGACGATGCCCACGCGCATGCCCGACACCTGCCGGGCCAGTGGCAGCGGTGCCAGCGGCGTGGTGCTGGTGGCCCAACGGCCGGCGCGAACGAAGCGGTCACCGGTGCAGATCCCCCGGCACAAGCCGATCAGCAGGCCGATGGCAAGATCGGCGACGTCCTCGGTGAGCGCACCGATGGTCGCCGTCACCTGGATGCCGCGATCACGGGCATAGGCCAGGTCTACCGCGTCGGTGCCGACGCCATTGACGGCGATCACTTCGAGGTTGGGCAGGCGCGCCATCAGCGCCTGGCTGATGCCGGTGTGGCCGCCGGTGATCACACCGCGAATATTGCCAGCATGCTGGCTGACGTAGGCCTCCTTGTCGGCCTGTTCGTAGTAGCGGTGTACGGTGAACAGCTGTTCCAGGCGCTCACGGATCTGCGGGATCAGGATAGGGCTCAGTTGCAGGACTTCTGGTTTCATCGGTCACTCCATCATAAACAGGGATCAGCCACGGCCAACGAATGGCATGTTGCTGGCCATCACGGTCATGTTCAGTACGTTGGCGTCGAGCGGCAGCGCTGCTATGTAGCGCACCGCATCGGCCACATGCCGCACGTCGAGCATCGGCTCGGCGGCGATCTCGCCATTGGCCTGGCGCACCCCCCGGGTCATGCGCTCGGACAACTCGGTCAGGGCGTTGCCGATGTCCACCTGGCTGCACGCGATGTGGTAAGGCCGACCATCCAGCGCCAGCGCCTTGGTCAGGCCCAGCACCGCATGCTTGCTGGCGGTGTAAGGTGCGGTGAACGGGCGTGGGGTGTGCGCCGAGATCGAGCCGTTGTTGATGATCCGCCCGCCTTGCGGCTGCTGGCGACGCATAAGGCCGAAGGCGGCGCGGGCGCACAGGAATACACCATCGACGTTGGTGGCGATGACGTTGCGCCAGTTCTCCAACGGCAGCTCGTCGACGGGTACAGCGGGGGCGTTGATGCCGGCATTGTTGAACATCACATCGAGGCGGCCATGCACCTCCTCGATGGTGGCGAACAAGTGCGCGACGCTTTGCTCATCGCGCACGTCAGTGGGAACGGCCAAGGCCTCACCGCCCGCTGCTAGCGCTTGCTCGACGACGGCTTGTAGCGGTTCGGCGCGGCGCCCGGCGAGGACCAGGCTGAAGTTGTCCTCGAGCAGGGCGAGGGCGACGGCACGGCCGATGCCACTGCCAGCACCGGTGACCAGCGCGACTTTCTTGTTTTGGCTCATCGATAGGCTCCAACAGGTTCAGGCGGCGTTGGCGGCATGCCCGGCAGGGCGAGGGCCGACGTGCAGGTGCAGTTCGCCGATACCATCGATGCCGGCGTGAAGGGTGTCGCCCGGGTTCAGCGGTGCCACGCCGGGCGGGCTGCCGGTCATGATCAGGTCGCCCGGGCGCAGCGGCAGTTGGCGAGACAGCCTGCTGATCACTTCAGCCAATGCCCAGGTCTGCTGGCTGAGGTGTGCACGTTGGCGCTCCTGGCCATTGACCTGCAGCCATAGCGACGTATCCAGCGGCCAGTCGCATTCACTGGCAGGGACGATGGCGGTCATCGGTGCCGAAGCCTCGAATACCTTGGCGGCTTCCCACGGCAGGCCCTCGGCCTTGGCCTTGCGCTGATGATCGCGACGGGTCATGTCCAGACCGGCGGCAAAGCCGAACACGTGCTCCAGGGCATGCTCGCGGGCGATGTTGGCGCCGCCTTTGGCGATGGCCGCGACCAGCTCGATTTCATGGCAGAACTCGTCGGTCTGCGGCGGGAAGGGCAGTTCGCCCAGTGCCTCGACCACGTTGCTTGCCGGTTTCATGAAAAACACAGGCTCCTGCGGCGCCGCGCCGTAGGATTCCGGCCACGGGTAGTTGCGGCCGAGGCAGAACACCCGGCCGACCGGGAAGCGCGCATCGCTGCCGCGGATCGGCAGGCTGACGATGGCCGGCGGGTTGAACAGGTAGGTCATGGGTGGATCCTCCGTACTGGAGTGGTCAGCGTATCCAGCGGCTGGCCGACAAAGTTGGACGAAAGCGGGGTTGGGTTGGACTATCCAAGGCACCTGTACCGGCCCTTTCGCGGCTAAAGCCGCTCCTACAGGGATAGCGTCAAACCCAGGGGCAATACCGTCCCCCCGTAGGAGCGGCTTTAGCCGCGAAGAGGCCGGTACCGTCAATACACGCCTTGGCTCAGCCCGCAGCCTTCAGCTCGATGCGATACAGCTTCCCAAGCAGCAGCGAGTAAGACAGTGTGCCCATCAACGCCACCCCACCGATGAACCAGAACGCCATGGCGAACGAGCCACTGGCGTGCACGATCGCGCCGATCACGATCGGTGTGACGATGCCGCCGATGTTCGCCGCCAGGCTGGTAATGCCGCCGGTCAGGCCGATCAGCTCTTTTGGCGCCACTTCCGACACGGCAGCCCACGACGACGAGGCTATGCCCTGGGCAAAGAACGCCAGGGTCAGCACGGCGATGCACAGCACATTGGAGTCGGTGAAGTTCACCAGCACGATCGACATCCCCAGCATCGAGCCCACCACCAGCGGCAGCTTGCGGGCAAACGACAGCGAGTAGCCCTTGCGGATCAGCAGGTCGGAGACGATGCCCGCCAGGAGGATGCCGACCGTGGCACCAATGAACGGCATGACCGCGAAGATGCCGACCTTGATCAGCGTCAGCTGGCGTTCTTCGATCAGGTAAGTGGGGAACCAGGTAAGGAAGAAGTACAGTGCCGAGGTGCTGGCGAACTTGCCCAGGCAGATCGCCCAGACCTGGCGATAGCGGAACAGTTCGGCAACCTGGCGCCAGTCGAAGCGCGTACGTTCCTGGCTGCTCTTCACCAGGCCACCGCCGTTCTCGATGTAGGCCAGTTCTTCCTTGCTTACCTTCTTGCAGTTCAGCGGGTCGCGGTACAGCACCAGCCACACGACGCCGAACAGGATGCCGACCAGACCGGTGCTGTAGAACACGTGGCGCCAGTCATAGGTGGTCGCCAGCCACAGCAGCGCACCGGTGAACAGCGCGGTGCCCAGGTACTGGCCACATACGTAGATGCTGCTGGCCATGCCGCGCTCGCGAGCGGGGAACCATACCGTAACCGCACGGCTGTTGGCCGGGAAGGCCGGGGCCTCCATGGCGCCGACCGCCAGGCGCAGGCCGAACAGTGAGGCGAAGCCGCTGGCCAGGCCCTGGGCCACGGTGACCGCCGACCAGCTGATCAGCGACACGCCATAGGTCAGGCGTGAGCCGAAGCGGTCGGCAATGAAGCCAGCCGGTACCAGGGCCAACGCGTAGGTCCAGGCGAATGCGGAGAAAATCAGGCCCATCTCGACCTTGTCCAGGCCCAGGTCTTTGGCCATGAACGGCGCTGCGATGGAAATGTTCACCCGGTCGACGTAGTTGATGATGGTCGCCACCAGCAGCAGCGACAGCATGAACCAGCGGCGGCGGGTAGGCAGGCGCTGGGCGGGGGCCGCGTCCAGCGTGTACGACGACGCGGCGCGGGGGGTAGGCGTGCTCGACATGAGTCGACCTCGTTTGTTGTTGTTGGTAGAGGTTGGGCTGCAGTCCCTTTTCTAAGGTGGTCGTACAACGCGGTGAATGCAACGGGGTATTTAGACCGTTTTTTTCATTGGAGGCGGGGCAGTGCTGTGCTGTCCAAGAAATTTCTCAGCCAGGGTTTCGCCCGAAATATTGGCTGAATAGCGCATTCTCAGAGGGCTGCGTGGATTTTCGGTTGCGCAGGTTTTTGCATAAGGGGTTAAATTGCAGAGTTTGGACATCGTACAACTTAAAGCGCCCGTATCCCGGAGATTGCCCATGCCCCCCAAGCGCGAGGTTCCGACCTATGTCATGCAGCAGCGCAGCGAGCTGATGGATTTCTACATCCGCGACCAGCGCGGGCGTCCCGCCGAGACCGCGCCGCATCGTCATGAGTACTTCCAGATCCAGGTCAATCTTGGCGGCGACACGGTGCAACACATCGGCAGCGTGCAACGCCCATTCAGACGCAACACCCTGGCCTTCATCCTGCCGCACCGGGTGCATGTAATACCGCATCCGGCGGACAGCGACTTCGTGGTGATCAATTTCTCCCAGACGTTCCTGCTGCCGCACCTGGCCTGCGACCCGATGGACCTGGAGGAAGTGTCGATCCTGCAGGCGCCGGAGCTGTCGCCGTTCCGCTTTCAGGAGCATCTCGACTTCCACCTGAGTGACCCGGACTTTGCCGAGGTACGACAAACCCTCGAGCGCATGCGTGCGCTGGATGCCAACCGCCGTTTCGGCACCCGCGAAATCCTCAAAGGCCTGTTGCTGCAACTGATCGGCCAGGTCTGCGGCCTGTACGCCGAGCCGCTGCGCGAACTGGCCGACAGCAACGCGGCCCAGCTCAGCCGCCGTGCCGCGCTGGGCCGCATGAGCGACTACCTGCGCCGACATATCGACGACCCCGACCTGAACCTGCAGAAAGTCGCCGCCGCCACCTACCTGTCGCCGACCTACCTGACCCACTGGCTGCGCAAGGAAATCGGCAAGACCTTCAGCGAGCTGGTGCTGGAGCGGCGCATGCACGCCGCACGCAACTACCTGCTCAACGGCAGCCGCCCAGTGGGCGAGGTGGCGCGGCTTTGTGGCTTTGCGGACGAGGCCTACTTCTCCCGACGTTTCCGCCAGATTCACGGCCTGCCACCTGGCCAGTTCCGCCGCCAGCAACGCGACCCGGATACGCCGCAGGCGGCAATGCTTTAAGCCTGCCCGCTTCTGCCGTGGGGTGGGTACTACTGGTCCGGTTTCAGAGAGAGGGCGAGCAGGCAGGGAAGTCGGTAGCCCTGCTGTACGTCTTCCCCGCTCACCACCATGCGCTGGTTCTCGGTATCGACTACTATCGAATTCTCGGCGGTATAGAAACCATCCTCCGGCGAAAATGCGCCAAACTGACCGTAGCCGTGAGGGGATACGAAGCGAGTGTCGAGTTGGCCGTCTGATTGGTAGCGCACTGCCAGGTTGAAGTAAAAGAAACCACCGTACCCGATTAGCCCCCCCTCGGTTTCTTCAATATGGGACCACCCGCCGTCGATGCTGAAACGCACTACCTGCCCCTGGTTGAACTCGCGGGCAGGCTCGCCAGCATAGTCCAGCCGGTAGATGGTCGGTTGGCTGCGATCGTCGTCGATCGAGTAGTGCTGGCCGTACAACGTGATGCGTTGGCTGCTGTCTTCTACCGTGAAGCCGCTATTGATGATCCCTTCGTCTGACCAGTGGTGGCCCACCTCGCCGAATTTGTCATCGAGACGCCCCGTCAGCGAGAGACCACTGGTTACTGAATACCAGCTCGAATCACATTTTATGTAAGTACAGATCACGATGCGCTGCACCCCGGCGGTTGGGGAGATGACGGCAATGCCTTCAAGGCTGTGCAGTGAGCCTTCGGGAATCAGATCGCTCAACGCCAGAAGCCCATTTTCACCGAATTTGGGGTCCCTTCCACCATTGCTGTCCAGGGCGACAACCACCGCTTTGAAATCCCCTGCTTCGTATCGAGCCGCGGTCGCCACCAACCCTTCCTGGTGGCAGGCCACTTTGTCCAGCACAAGATCTGCACCGAACAAGGCACGGGTGTCGATATAGCCCTTTCCTTGACCAAAGCCCAGATCGGGTTCGCCTTTTGCAATCAGCTTCCACAAATGAGTGGTACTTTCCCCAAAAAGCTCCACGGTCACCAGCAGATTGCCTGCCATGTCCTCCTCTACTCCGGTGGCGTTCCGGTAGCGATCCGTGGTCAGCGTGTTGAAATTGACCATGCCGCTACCATTGAACGTGGTGTCAAGCTTTCCATGTGCGTCCAGGCAGGCAATGAAAACACTGTGTAGCCCATCGGGATCGGTTTGATGCCCAGTCACATAGAACCGGGCCGGACGCACTTTGCTCCTCAGCACGCTGGTCGTCGACCCCATGTTGCCGCGGCCGCTTTGGGTGAAGTGGCCATGGCCTTTGTGGCCATAACTGAGGTCGATGGGGGCCACGGGTAGCTGCTGAAGAGCCTTGGGGGTGAAGTGGTCATGGCCTTTGTGGCCATAACTGAGATCGATGGGGGCCACGGGTAGCTGCTGAAGAGCCTGGGGAGAGGGCGGCACTGGTTGGGTAGAAGGGAAGTGCTTCTTGGTTCGAATCATGGCGTTGAGCTCCATTCACACTAAAACCGCTGAACGCCTATTGAGCGATGCTTGGCCAGGATCGGCTACTGGCAGAAGTGACAGGTGCGTCAACGGCCTGGACATGCATGCATAGGTGTGAGCATGGGGCGGCAGACCTGGATACGCCGCAGGTAGCGATGCGGTAAGCTTGCTGCCATGAACCTCGACACCCGCATCAAATACCGCCACCTGCTGTGCTTCCTGGAGATTGCCCGGCAGGGCAGCCTGGCCAGGGCGGCCGATATCCTGTCGATCAGCCAGCCGGCGATTTCCAAGACCCTCAAGGAGCTTGAGGACCTGCTCGAGGCGCGCCTGTTCGAGCGCAGCCGCCAGGGTGTCGAGCTGACCCCGGCCGGCACCCGCTTCATGCGTTACGCCGGGCCCAGTGTGCAGGCGCTGCGCGATGGCGTCAGCAGCCTGCGCGGTGAAGCGCGGGCGCCGTCGCAGGTGCGCATTGGCGTGCTGTCCACGGTCGAAGGCCTGCTCATGCCCGAGGTGCTGTGCCGCCTGCATCAGCGCCATGAAGCGCTGGTGATCAGCGTGGTCACCGGGGTCAGCGCGCAGTTGCTTGGCCAACTTCACCTGGGGGAGCTGGAACTGGTGGTTGGGCGCATGACCGACAGCCCACAGATCCAGGGCCTGTCGTTCGAGCACCTGTACAGCGAGTCGATGAGCCTGGTGGTGCGCCCGGGTCACCCGCTGCTGGCCAGCACGCCCGTGGAGCGAGGACAGGTGGGGCGTTACCCGCTTGTGCTGCCGCCGGCCGGCACCACCATCCGCCAGCATGCCGACAGCCTGTTTGTGCAATGCGGCATCCAGATGCCGGCCCAGCGCCTGGAAACCCTGTCGCTGGCCCTGAGCCGGCGCTACCTGCTGGGCAGCGATGGCCTGTGGGTGGCGCCGCGTGATGCCGTGCTGCTCGACCTGCGCCGTGGCGAACTGGTCGAGCTTGACCTGGGTGTGCGTGAGCCGGGAGGGTCGGTGGGGATTTGCCGCAATGCCGCCTTGCCGTTGAGTTTGCCGGGGCAGTGGGTGGGTGAGGTGCTGCGGGAGGTGGCAGGGGAATATCGAGAGGGTCGGTATCCCTGAGGTTCCGGGGGGCTGCCTGGCCTGATGTTTCCCTCCTCAGAACCCGCAGAAATAAAAGGCCACAAAAAATCGGCAAACCATGCACAAAGGGTCAATACTGGCCAATGGCTGTAAAGCTTCGATGAAGAAGCTTTTAATGACTGAACTTCCTTACGAAAACCCGCTCCTATGCCGGTAGCCATTGGTCATGGCCGCCTGATAAGCTCGCGGCTTTACCCTGATTGCCCTCATGGCGCATGAACAAGGAAATAGCATGAAACAGCATCGTTTGGCGGCTGCGGTTGCCCTGGTAGGCCTGGTACTGGCTGGCTGCGATCAACAAGCCAGCAGCCCCGAGCTGAAGACTCCGGCGCAGAAAGCCTCCTACGGTATCGGCCTGAACATGGGCAAGAGCCTGGCTCAGGAAGGCATGGAAGACCTTGATTCGAAAGCAGTCGCCCTCGGCATCGAAGACGCCGTTAGCAAGAAAGAACAACGCATCAAGGACGAAGAGCTGGTAGAGGCCTTCACCGCATTGCAGAAACGCGCCGAGGAGCGCCTGGCCAAGGCCAGCGAAGAAGCCGCCTCCGCCGGCAAGAAATTCCTCGAAGAAAACGCCAAGAAGCCAGGCGTGGTTACCACTGCCTCGGGCCTGCAGTACGAAGTGGTCAAGAAGGCCGACGGCCCGCAGCCCAAACCGACTGACGTGGTCACTGTCCACTACGAAGGCAAGCTGATCGATGGCAAGGTCTTCGACAGCTCCGTCGAGCGTGGCAGCCCGATCGACCTGCCGGTCAGCGGTGTGATCCCAGGTTGGGTCGAAGGTTTGCAGCTGATGCACGTCGGCGAGAAGTACAAGTTGTTCATCCCGGCTGAACTGGCCTATGGCGCACAAAGCCCAAGCCCGCTGATCCCGGCCAACTCGGTACTGGTGTTCGATCTGGAACTGATCGCCATCAAGGACCCGGCCCAGTTGCAAGGTGCCGAGCCGCAGGCCGAAGCCCCTGAAGAAGCACCTGCCAAGTAACATTGGCTGGTTGTCGGAAACGCCCCACATTGTTGGGGCGTTTTCGTTTGTGCCGATTGGACGAACCTGCAACAGCTGATACTGTCCGAGGAAATGCAGCGTGAAGAAGTAGGATGTTTCTGACGCAAATCGTTTGCGCCGCAGGTAGTCATGGCGTGAAACGACTGTGTAAAAAACGCCCGATCTGACCGGGCCCCTTGCCTGGCAGGCACCTGGGGGCGGAAACGTCGCCCTGTTCACAAGGTTATCCACACTAAATGTGGATAACCTTTTCCTCTCGGAGGCTCCATGAGCGCACCCTGGAATTTTGCCCGTTTCCTGCCATTGGCCGAGCGCCTGCTCAGCCGCGGTCGTTTGCCGGCCTTGTTGTTCGCGGTGGCGCGCAAAGGCCCGCGCCTCGGCCAACTGCGTGAAGATGTGAAGCTGCTGCAGTCGCTGTGCCTGGCCTGGTGGAGGGGGGAGTACCGCGCCATCAGCCCCAAGGCACTGGTCACTGTCGTGGCGGGCCTGCTGTATTTCGTCAGCCCCATCGATGCCATCCCGGACTGGTTGCTGGGGGTGGGTTTCCTCGATGACATCGCGGTGCTGGGCTGGGTACTGAAAACCGTGGCCGACGAGTTGGCGCGCTTCAAGGCCTGGCGCGATAGCCAGGCACCCGAACGGCTGCGCGTGGTCGAGCGCCTGCCGGCTACCCCGGAAGCGCTGCGGCTGGAGCGCAACAAGTAATGAAACCGGCCTGAATCTCACCTCAACTGCACAGACCTCGGAGTTGGTAATATAATTGGCATAAGGGTTATGCCTACGGATTACATGCTGTAATCCTTTTTAAAGGGGTTTGTAATGGGTATTCAGGTCATCAGCCGGGACGGTCAACCCGAGTACGCCGTAGTTCCCTGGGAGCAATACCAGGCGTTGCTCAGCGCTGCAGGGCAGGCACCAGCCGAGGCGGTTTCCAGTGAGGCGCAGGGCGTTGCTGCCAGTGCCCCTCTGCCAGCCTTCAGCGAAGTCGCCCAGATTCGCCAGGCCAAGGGCATTGCCCCGGAGCAACTGGCGCGCAATGTCGGGGTGAGCCCGGCGTATCTGGCCATGATCGAATCGGGTGAACGCCAGCCAGATGCTGCCATCCGCCGCGCCCTGGCCTGGCATCTGGGGGTGGCTGGCTGGAGCGAGCCATCATGAGCCAGGTCAGGATCAGCCGTCAGCACTGGGATAACCTGCTGGGCGAGCTTGACCTGGCCCGTCGTCAACGTCACTTGCTGACATACCGAGCGCTGATCGAGCGCTTGCAGCTCCCCAGCCCGGCCATGCAGACGCTGACTGCCGCGCTGGAATACCTGGCGGTGCTGGATGCCCGTGCCGAGCAGCCATTGCGCAGTTCGCTGGTGATCAGCCAAGGCGCCAGCCGGTTGCCGCGTACTGGCTTCTTTGAGTGCGTCGAGCGCCTGGGGCGGTTTACCGGGCCGGTCGATGGCATGGAGGCCGCCTCGTGGCATGCCTCTGAGGTGGTTCGGGTGTTCGAGTACAGCTATCCCGAAACGGCCTGAAGCGTTGCCCATTCCAGCCTATTCGTTATAGGTGGTGACCCTGAGCGAAAGGGCAGGGCCTGCTGGCCAATTTCCACCCGTCGTTCTCCGTTGCCGCCGCCACCGTATTCGCGGGTAAACCCGCTCCTACGCCTGATTGGTGATTGGGCACAGGCCCCCGTAGGAGCGGGTTCACCCGCGAATAGGCCGGCACAGGCAGCGCATCCCTGTGAATCAACCCGCACCCCCTGCCATCGGCATCCACCACTTCCAATGCCTCCAGGTGCTGGTATCGGCCAAACAGCTCCAGCAGCTGCCCGATCGTGGCATTCAAGTGCACTGTCGGTTGTTCAGCCAGTGGCACCTGCGTCAACGCTGGTAAAAGCCCGCTGTCGCGCACCCCCATCTCCTGTGGCCGCCCTAGCAAATAGCCCTGCACCAGGTCCACGCCCATCTCCACCAGCACCGCCAGCTCTTCCGCCAGCTCGATGCCCTCGGCAATCACCTGTGCCTTCGATGCGCGGGCGATCTGCAAGATAGAGCCAACAAACTCGCGCTTGAGCGGGTCACGGTGGATGCCGTCAATGAAGTGCCGGTCGATCTTCACGTACTCGGGGCGCAGCTCCGACCACAGGCGCAGGCTGGAATAGCCCGCGCCCAGGTCGTCGATGGCAATCGAGAAGCCCATGTCGCGATAGTGGTGCAGGGCATTGGACAGCAGCTGGAAGTCGTCGGTGGGCGTGTGCTCGGTCAACTCGATCACCACCCGGCTGGGCGGCAGGCCAACCTGTTCGAGCAGTTTCAGGGTCAGGCCGGAGGGGTAGTGCGGCTCCAGCAGCGATTCAGGTGAGATGTTGAGAAACAGTTTGCCCTGCAGTTGCTGCTCGCTGAAGCGTCGGCAGGCGCTTTCTCGGCAAGCAGCTTCCAACTCGGTCAGGCGGCCGGCCTGGCGGGCGATGGTGAACAGGTTGAGCGGCGCATGCAGCGGGCTATTGGATGGGCCACGGCTCAGCGCCTCATGGCCGAATACCCTATGTTCACTCAGGCACATGATTGGCTGGAACAGACTGTGAATACTGCGCTGAGCCAGGATGGCACTCAAGGCACTGAGCTGTTCGGCAACGGTCATGATGGATTCCTGAAAAGTAAGGGCCGGGCATCTGCATGCCCGGCCCTCATATTTCACGACAGCACGATGACTGTTTGATGACAGATCACATTATTCTGCCATCATTGCTGAGGTGCCTTACTTTTTGGCCACCTTGGTGCTGGCACTGAGGTAGTCGATCAGGATGCGACCGGTTTCCGCGAGGTAAGCATCGTCTTCCGGCTTGGTATTTTCATCCTCGACCGGCAGAGCGTCTTCGTCCTCTTTCTTCAGCTCTTTCAGCGGTTCTTCACCCTTGGCCTTGCGGCGGGTGTTTTCCAGCGCCAGTTGCTTGCTCTCGATGCTGTCGTGGCGTGCGCGGCGTTCCTGCTCGTTGAGGCTGACGGTTTTCTCGTTCATCAGCTTCTGGGTCAGGGCCAGGCGGTCGCGGATGTAGGTGAACTCGGCATCCTTGTCGCTGCGCGCCTCATGTTGCGCCTTGAGCTGGGCCAGGAACGGCCTGAACGGATCGGCCGCAGGCTTGACCACCGGGCGGATGGTGTCCCACGGCATGGCCTCTGGCAGGGCGCTCTCGCCGATTTCCTTGGTGTCGATGATCGAGGGGTAGTCGATGTCCGGCAGTACCCCCTGATGCTGGGTACTCTGCCCGGAAACCCGGTAGAACTTGGCCAGGGTCAGCTTCAGCTCGCCATGGTTGAGCGGCTGGATGGTCTGCACGGTGCCTTTGCCGAAGGTCTGGCCACCGATGATCAGCGCGCGGTGGTAGTCCTGCATGGCACCGGCGAAGATCTCCGATGCCGAGGCCGACAGGCGGTTGACCAGCAGTGCCAGCGGGCCCTTGTAGAAGGCCCCCGGGTTTTCGTCTTCCAGCACGTCGACACGGCCATCGCTGTTGCGCACCAGCACGGTCGGGCCTTTCTCGATGAACAGGCTGGTCAGCTCGGTGGCTTCCTGCAGCGAGCCGCCGCCGTTGTTGCGCAGGTCGATGACCACGCCGTCGACTTTCTCTTTCTGCAGTTCGGTGAGCAGCTTCTTCACGTCACGCGTGGTGCTCTTGTACTCGGGGTCGCCAGCGCGGTAGGCCTTGAAGTCCAGGTAGAAGGCCGGGATCTCGATGATGCCCAGCTTGTAGTCACGCCCGTCCTGCTTGAGCTTGAGCACCGACTTCTTCGCCGCCTGTTCTTCAAGCTTCACCGCTTCACGGGTGATCGACACAATCTTGCTGGTCTGGTCGCTAGGCGCATTGCTGGCCGGGATGATTTCCAGGCGCACCACCGAGCCTTTCGGGCCACGGATCAGCTTGACCACTTCATCCAGGCGCCAGCCCACCACGTCGACCATTTCCTTGTTGCCCTGGGCCACGCCGATGATCTTGTCAGCCGGGGCCACCTGCTTGGTCTTGGCTGCCGGGCCCGCTGGCACCAGGCGCACGATCTTGACCTGGTCGTTGTCGCTTTGCAGCACTGCACCAATGCCTTCGAGCGACAGGCTCATGTTGATGTCGAAGTTTTCGGCGTTGTCCGGCGACAGGTAGTTGGTGTGTGGGTCGTAGGACTGGGCAAAGGTGTTGATGTAGGCCTGGAAGATGTCCTCGGCACGGGTCTGGTCCAGGCGCGTGAGCTGGTTCTTGTAGCGCTTGATCAGGGTTTCCTGGATCTGCTTGGGTTCCTTGCCGGCGATCTTCTGGCGCAGCACTTCGTCTTTGACGCGTTTGCGCCACAAGTCGTCGAGCTCGGCCTGGTTCTTCATCCACGGCGCGTCCTTGCGGTCGATCAGCAAGGTTTCCTTGGTGGTGAAGTCAATCTTGTCCACACCCTTGTTCAGCTCGGCCAGGGCGAAGTCCAGGCGTTGCTTGACGCGGTCGAGGTAGCGCTTGTAGATGGTGAAGCCCGGGTCCAGGTTGCCGCTCTTGAGGAAATCGTCGAATTGCGTTTTCCATTTATCGAATTCGGCAATGTCGGCAGCGGTGAAGTAGCTGCGCGCCGGGTCCAGCAGCTTGATGTAGCTGTCGTAGATAATGACCGAACGGGCATCGTCCAGGGGCGGCTTGCTGTAGTGGTGGCGCTTGAGCAATTCCACCACGTTGAGGCTGGCGACGATCTCGTCGCGGTCGGGCTGCAGGCTGTCCCACTTGTTGGCGGCCGCCGCATTGCCGCCGAGCGTGAGGCTGCCCAGGCCGATCATCACAGCCAGTGCGGTGCTTGGAAGGAAATGCTTCATGCTGATTCGACGTGGAGGCAATTGATCACGCATAGTAGGCCGTCTTTTCCGTTGCCGGTTCCATGGAGCCGGGCAAATACTGCAAAAGGCCTGAGGTAAGCGACCTCAGGCCCAGTCATGATTCAACTATGGAGGCACTGTGAAGGCATTGCAAGGCGTTGACGGACATGTGGAGTGGGTCGAGGCCGAACGCCCGACCTGTGACGCGGGCCAAGTGCGCATTCGCGTGGCCGCTGCGGGGCTGAACCGCGCCGACCTGCTGCAGATGAAAGGTTTGTACCCGCCACCACCAGGTGCCAGCCCATACATGGGGCTGGAGTGTTCCGGGGTGGTTGAAGAGGTGGGGGCTGGTGCCGCCTGGCGCGTGGGTGACCGCGTTTGCGCCCTGCTGGCCAGCGGCGCCATGGCCGAGGAAGTGGTGGTCGATGCCCGTCACGTATTGCCGGTACCCGAAGGCCTTGGCCTGCATGAGGCGGCAGCGTTGCCGGAGGTGTATGCCACCGCCTGGCTGAACATCTTCCAGCTCGGTGCAGTGAAGGCTGGCGAGAAGGTGCTGGTGCACGCCGGCGCCAGTGGCGTTGGCTCGGCCGCCATCCAGCTGTGCAAGGCGTTCGGCAGCCCGGTATGGGTCAGCGTCGGTTCGCAGGACCGCCTGGCCTACTGCCAGGCGCTGGGCGCTGCGGGTGGTGTGGTACGTAACGAGAACCTGGACGCGCTGGAAGGTTTTGGCCCGTTCGATGTGATTCTCGACCCGGTGGGCGCCAGCTACGGTGAGCTGAACCTCAAGCTGCTGGCCCGTGACGGGCGCTGGGTGATCATCGGCCTGATGGGCGGACGCAAGTTCGAGCTGGACCTGGCCCAAGTGCTGGGCAAGCGTCTGGAAATTACCGGTTCCACCCTGCGCAACCGTGATGACGGCTTCAAGGCCGAGCTGTTGCGCGAACTGCAGCAGCAAGTATGGCCGCTGTTCGCCGAGGGGCGGTTGTCGCCGCAGCTGGTCGACACCTATCCGGTGGAGTTTGCCCAGGCGGCGTATGCCGAGCTGGAGACCAACCAGGTGTCGGGCAAGCTGGTGATGGTGATCGACCCTAGCCTGGTGTAAGCGGGGCTGGCCCCTTCGCGGGTAAACCCGCTCCTACATCGCACAGTGTTCAAATTGTGGCGATGTAGGAGCGGGTTTACCCGCGAAGGGGCCGGCACAGCCCATAAATACCTTCAGCTCCAGCTCAGAATCGGCCACCCATTGATCTCGGCATGCTCGCGCAACACCGCATCCGGGTTCACCACATGCGGGTGATCCACTTTCAACAACAACGGCAAGTCATTCCTCGAATCGGAATAGAAACTCGCGCCCTCCAGGTTCTCCTGCTCCTGATCCAGCCAATCCAGCAACCGGGTGATCTTGCCCTCACGATAGGTCAGCACCCCGTGGGTCTTGCCGGTGTACACCCCGTTCACAGCCTCCAGCTCGATGGCCAGGTATTCTTCCACGCCCAGTCTCGCGGCAATCGGCCCGACCAGGTGCGTACCCGAAGCGGAAATGATCAGAATGCGATCCCCACGCTTGCGGTGCTCGGCAATGCAGCGGCAGGCGTCACCGTAAATGATCGGTTCGATCACTTCTTCGACCCACGGTGCCACCAGGTGCTCGACTTCTTCCAGGGTACGCCCGGCAATCGGCTCCAGGCTGAAGGCCATGTAGTCCTCCATCTGCAGGTGGCCCCTGCCATAGGCTTCCATCAGTTCATGGTCGCGGCGCAGGAAATCCTTGCCGTCGACCCAGCCCAGCCGGGCCATCTGCTCGCTCCACAGTGATGCGCAGTCGCCGTGGATCAGGGTTTCGTCCAGATCGAAAATTGCCAGTGCCATTGTGTTGAGTCTCCTTAAGCCACTTCCCGCAGCGCAGTGGGGTCGATCGACACGCTTACCCGTTTTCCGTCCGCGTGCAAGTCGGCGGGCGAGCGGTTGAGCACATCGACCACCAGCTCCACTTCGCGTACCCGTACCCGGTAGCGGATCACGTTGCCCAGCAGGCTGTGGCTGCGCACCTCGGCGTCCAGCTCGCCGTGCTCGCCAAGGGTGATCGACTCCGGGCGGATCGCCAGGCGGCTGGCCACCGGGCGCTGCAGCAGGCGGCTGGCGCTGTCGGCGTCGAGCAGGTTGTAGTTGCCGATGAAACCGGCGGCAAACAGGTCCACGGGGGCGGTGTAGAGGGTTTCGGCATCGCCGCTCTGGACGATGCGCCCCTGGTTCATCAGGAAGATGCGGTCGGACATGGTCAGCGCTTCCTCCTGATCGTGAGTGACGAAGATGGTGGTCAGCCCCAGTTCGCGCTGGATGGCACGAATCTGCTCGCGCAGGTGCTTGCGGATACGCGCATCCAGCGCCGACAACGGTTCGTCGAGCAGCAGCAGGCGCGGGCGGGTGACCAGTGAGCGTGCCAGGGCCACGCGCTGGCACTGGCCGCCGGAAAGCTGGTGCGGGTAGCGCCCGGCGAACTTGCCCAGCTCCACCAGCTCCAGTACCTCGCGTACCCGCAGCTGGCTTTCGTCGGCCTTGACCTTCTGCATGCGCAGGCCGAAGGCGACATTCTGCTCCACGGTCATGTTAGGGAACAGCGCGTAGCTCTGGAACACCATGCCGATGCCACGCTTTTGCGGGCTTAGCGGCACGATGTCGTGGCCGTCGAGCAGTATCTGCCCGCTGTCCACCGAGGTCAGCCCGGCAATGCAGCGCAGCAGGGTGGACTTGCCGCAGCCGGACGGGCCGAGCAGGGTGACGAATTCGCCGCGTTCGATGTGGCAGTCGATGCGCTCGAACACCGGGCTGCCGGCGTAGCTTTTCTGCAGTTTCTGTACGCTGACGAAGCTCATGTCAGGTCTTGTCCTTGTTCAGGCGGTTGGCGACCCAGGTCAGTACCAGCACGAAGGCGAAGTAGGAGATGACCAGCGCGCTGTTGAAGTGGCCGCTGCTGTTGCGCATGTTGTTCAGGTACACCTGCAGGGTCTCGTAGCGGGTGCCGACCAGCAGGTTGGCAAACACGAATTCGCCGAACAGGAACGAGAACGACAGCAGCACTGCCACCATCAGGCCCTGGCGCAGGTTCGGCAGCACCACCAGCAGTGCGGCCTGCCAGGTGCTGGCGCCGAGCAGCTGCGCGGCGTCCATCAGGTCGCGCAGGTTGATGGCCTGCAGGTTGTTGGTGATGGCCCTGTACATGAACGGCAGGGCGATGGTGAAGTAGCAGCCGATCAGGATCCACGGTGTGCCGACCATGGCCATCGGCCCGCTGCCATACAGCTGCAGCAGCCCCACCGACGACACCACCGGCGGGACCGCGAATGGCAGCAGGATGAGGATGTTCATCAGCGCGTCGAGCCGCGGGAAGTGGTAATGCACCACGAACAGCAGTGGCAAGATCAGCACCACCGACAGCAGCAGCGCGCCTACGCACACCAGCAGCGACTGGCCGAAGGCCGCGAGGAAGCGCGGCTCGCTCCACAGCGCCGCATACCACTTCAGGGTCAGGCCACTGGGCAGCAGGCTCGCCGACCAGCTGGTGGCCAGCGAGTAGAGGAGGGTGCCGGCCAGGGGCAGCAGCAGGATCAGGAACAGCAGGTAGACCACGAGGCGGTGGTACCAGCCGCCGGAACGGATGTCAGCGCGCATGGTAGCTCCTTTTCAGCAGCCATTGATGTACCACCGTGACCAGCGTCATCAGCCCCACCAGCACCATCGCCAGGGCGCTGGCCAGGTTCGGATCAAGGCTGATGTCACCCGCCACCAGGCCGGCGATGCGGATCGGCAGTACGTTGAAGTTGCCGGTGGTCAGGGCGTACACGGTGGCGTAGGCGCCCAGGGCGTTGGCCAGCAGGATGACGAAGGTGCCCAGCAGTGCCGGGGCCAGCACCGGCAGGCCGATGTGTCGCCAGAACTGCCAGTGGTTGGCGCCCAGCAGTGCGGCTGACTCGCGCCAGTCTTCGCGCAGGGCGTCGAAGGCGGGGTACAGCAGCAAGACGCCCAGCGGGATCTGGAAGTAGGTGTACACCAGGATCAAGCCGCTTTTGGAATAGATACTGAAGTCCTCCAGTAGGCCGACCTGCTTCAGCAGCAGCGTCAGCGCGCCGTTGAAGCCAAGCAGGATGATGAAGGCAAAGGCCAGCGGTACGCCGGCAAAGTTGCTGGTCATGTTGGCGAAGGCGCTGACGAAGTCGCGCAGCTTCGAGTCCACCTGGCGCAGTGAATAGGCGCCGAGGGTAGCGATGACGATGCCGAACACGCTCGACCAGAAGCTGATTTCCAGGCTGCGTTGCAACGCCTGCCGGTAGAACTTGGAGGCGAACACCTTGCTGAAGTTGTCGATGCCCCAGCCGGCCTCCGATTGCAGGCTGTTGATCGCCACCCAGGCCAGCGGGGCGACCTGGAAAATGACGAAGAACACGGCGAACGGCAGCAGGCAGAGCAGGGCCAGGTAGCGGCCACGTATGCCGCCATTCACTTCAGCAGCTCCCGGCAAACCGTCTTGTCGTGCGCGGCACCCAGCAGCTCGCAGATGGTACCGCACAGTTCGGTTTGCAGCGGTTTGGCGGCCGGGTCCAGGCTGAAAGCGTCGCCGAAGACGAACAGCGGCACTTCACGTTCTTCCGCCAGCAGGCCGTTGTGCGAGCGGTCGTTGTTCATGCCGTGGTCGGCGGTGACCAATACCTGGTAGCCCTCTTCGAGCCAGCCGGGCAGGTAGTCGGCCAGCAGGATGTCGACGCTGCGCGCAGCGTTGCGATACTGGCTGCTGTCCAGGCCGTGGCGGTGACCCACGTCGTCAACGCTCATCGGGTGCACCAGCAGAAAGTTGGGGGCGTGACGGCGGCGCAGGTACTCGCCATCGGCCAGAAGGTGCGAATCGGGGTAACGGTCGTCCCAGTAGAACAGCCCGTGCTGGATCGGCAGCTTCGGCGCGTGGGTGTGGCGGTCACGCTGCGGGTCGAAGGGCGAGCGGTTGTACAGCTCGCTCATCCAGTGATAAGCCGCCGCTGCGGTGCCCAGGTTGGCCTCGCGGGCGTAGTGAAACACGCTGCGTTGGTTGGACAGGCGGTTGATGTTGTTGTGCACGATGCCGCTGTCGATCGGTGGCACGCCGGTGAGGATGCATTCGTACAGCGGCCGCGACAGCGATGGCAGCTCGCATTCCACGCGGTACAGCGCGGCGCGATCTGCTTCGACGTAGGCGTGCAGGTGGCCCATCGCATGGTGGGCGACCTGGTAGTTGAGGCCGTCAAGCAGGACCAGGATGACGTTGTGTTGCATGTTTTCTCCAGTCATGAGCCGCGTTGGCACCTTCGCGGGTAAACCCGCTCCTACAGGTATCGTGTATCCCTGTGTAGGAGCGGGTTTACCCGCGAAAGGGCCGGATCAGGTGCTACAAAGCCCTGCCCCTTACTCCATCTCGATGATCACCTGCTCCTGCCACATCTGCGGCAGGTTCTTCGAGGTGGCTTCCCAGGCTTCGGCATTCTTGATCGGCTGGGCGGCACCGTACTGGTCGTTGGGCAGCAGCTTGGCCTGCACATCCGCCGGTAGCTTCAGGTGCTCGGCCCGGATCGGCCGCGCATGGCCCTTGGCCAGGTTGATCTGCCCGGCGTCGCTGAAGATGTATTCACGGGTCAGCTTGGCCGCGTTGGGGTGCTTGGCGTACTTGTTGATGACCGTGGTATAGCCGGAAATCACCGAGCCGTCCGAGGGAATCAGCACTTCAAAACGTTTTGGGTCGATCTGTTCACGGTAGCTCAGGCCGTTGAAATCCCACACCACGCCAACTTCCACCTCGCCCTTCTCCAGTGTCTGGATGGTCGGATTGGCCAGCGACAGGCGCTTCTGCTGCGCTAGCTTGGTGAACAGTTGCAGGCCAGGCCGGATGTTCTGCTCGTCACCTTTGTAGGCGATGGCCGCAGCCAGCACACCGTTGGCGGCCTGGGCTGCTGTGCCGACGTCGCCAATAGCGACCTTGTACTTGCCTTTTTCCAGGTCATGCCAGGTTTTCGGCCGTTCCTCTTCCTTGACCAGGTCCTTGTTGATGATGAAAGCGATGGTGCCGGTATAGGCCAGCGCCCAGTGGCCGTCCTTGTCCTTGGCCCATTCCGGCACCTGGTCCCAGGTGCTTGGCTTGTAAGGCTGGCTGACGCCCTTGGTCACCGCGATCGGGCCGAAGGCGGCACCCACGTCACCGATGTCGGCGCTGGCGTTGTCCTTCTCGGCTTCGAACTTGGCCAGTTCCTGAGCCGAGCTCATGTCGGTGTCGCTGTGCTTGAGGCCGTACTTGCTGGCCAGGTCTTCCCAGGTGCCTTTCCAGTTGGCCCAGGCGTCGGGCATGCCCACGCTGTTGACAGTGCCTTCCTTGCGGGCGGCGTCTTCCAGGGCCTTGAGGTCAGTGCTGGCTGCCATGGCCGTGGTGCACAACGCGATGGCCGAACCAAGCAGTGACGCCATGAAGAACTTTTTCATCCGAAGCTCCTTTGGGTGGGTGCCTTTGCAATCGTTGTTCTGGGTAAAGCCGTTGCAAGCCTTTGACTGGCACCTTTGGTCTAGGTCAGCAAACCTTGAGCCAAGGTAGGCCGCTTGCGTGACAGTTTGATGTAGGGAGGGGGCCGGCAAGGGCCCTGAAGCTACAGCGTAGACCAGGTAATCGCCCCGGTTCTGCTGGCTTGGCGCGTTTCTGGCAGTGCCTGGCTCAAGCTTTGTCACAGGATGTTCATCAGCCCTGCCTAGGCTTGCACTATTCTCAACCTGCCCTGTGATGGGGCTGGACTAGTCCAGATAGGTAACCTTTCGATGCAGTCGATGCCCCCGCGTGCGGTAACAGCCATCTGCCATGCCCTGCAGGAGCAGATCGAGCATGGCCTGCTGGCGCCGGGCGGCAAGCTGCCTGCCGAGCGGCGGCTCAGCGAGGTGTTCGACACCACGCGCATTACCCTGCGTGAGGCGTTGGTGCAGCTGGAGGCCCAAGGCTTGATCTACCGAGAAGAGCGCCGAGGCTGGTTCGTTGCCCCGCAGCGCTTGACCTACGACCTGATCGAGCGCAGCCATTTCCATGCCATGGTGCGCGATCAGGGGCGGGTGGCGGGTACCGAACTGCTGTCGGCGAGGCTGCAGCCGGCTTCGGCGGCCATCTGTGCACGCTTGCAGCTGCCGGCGTTGTCCAGTGTGGTGCGCGTCTGCCGGTTACGGCGGATTGACGGGCGGGCGGTGCTGTATGCCGAGCATTACCTCAACCCCCGGTACTTTCCAGGCATTCTCGAACACGACCTGGCGCAGTCACTGACCGAGATTTATGGGCGGGTGTATGGCATCGAGTACGGGCAGGTGTGCTTTGAGATCCTGCCGACAGCGTTGCCGGTGGAGGCGGCAAGCGCTTTGAAAGTGTCGGCGGGCAGCCCGGGGTTGCACATTACCCGGGTCAACAGCGACCAGCATGGGCACTTGATCGACTGTGACCTCGAGTATTGGCGGCATGATGCGATCCGCATTCGTGCCCAGGCTGGATGATGTGTTGCTTTCTTCGCGGGTAAACCCACTCCTACGAGCCGGCCTCGGTCATTCCACCCCCACCGGCTGTCACCACCTGCACCGACAACCGCGGCGTCGCCAGGTCCAGCCCGGCTTCATCCAGCTGCCGCTTCAAGGCCAGGTTGAACGCCCGCGACACCTCCCACTGCTTGATCGGCGCGGTCTTGAACCGCGCCCGCAAGATCGCCGACCCTGACTCGAAGCTCTCCACCCCCTGCAGCTCGAGCGGCGACCAGATATTACGGCGCATCAGCGGGTCGTTGCGCAGCTTCTGCCCCACTTCGCGAACCAGTGTGATCGCCTGGTCGATGTTCATGCTGTGCGGGATTGCCACGCGGAAGATCGCGTAGCCGAACTCCCGCGAGTAGTTCTTGATGCTCTTGATTTCGCTGAACGGGATGGTATGCACAATGCCGTCGATGTCGCGCAGGCGCACGGTACGAATGGTCAACCCTTCCACCGTTCCCAGGTGGCCGCCGACATCCACGTAATCGTCGATGGCCAGCGAGTCTTCGATGATGATGAACAGGCCGGTGATCAGGTCGGCCACCAGCGACTGCGCGCCAAAACCGATGGCCAGGCCGATCACACCGGCACCGGCCAGCAGTGGGGTGACGTTCATGCCCATGTTGGCCAGGGCGACGATGACCGCGATGATGAAGATGACCACGAACATCACGTTGCGAATCAACGGCATCATGGTTTGCGCACGGGCGTTGGCCAGCCCCCGGCGCGAGCGCACCAGGGCATGGTGTACGGCGGTGTCTGCAAGGATCCACACCAGCCAGGCCACGATCAGCGTGCCGGCCAGGCCCAGCAGGCGCAGGCTGATGTCATGGCCGTCGCCCTCGGCGAAGCTGATCATCGACACGCCCCACACGCGCAGGCCCAACTCGATGAACACCAGCCAGATGAACAGGTGCACCAGCAGGTAGCCGAAGTTGCGCAGGCGTTCGGTGTACACCGCCTGGCGCTTGCTGGCCCGCTTGGGGTTGGCGGCATGGCGTCGCACCAGGCCGTTGAGCACCATGCACACCACCACCAGCACGGTGCACATCAGCGACTGGCGCAGGGCGGTGCTGGTGTCGCCGGCGGAGACGAAGGTGGCGAACAGCGAAATGGCCACCAGAATCAGCGCCGGAATGAACCAGAAGCTGCCGAGGATCTCGATGGTATCGCTGAGGGTACGTCGGGTCAGGCGTCGCGACAGTGGCTGATTGCGGATCAGGTGGGCGATCGGCCGGCGGAAGCGCAGGATGAACAGCCCGGTACACAATGCCGCAATCACATTGGCCAAGGTAGCCAGGGTGTGGGCCAGGTGGGTACCGAGGGCAACCAGCATGCGTGGATCGCTCATCGCCTCGCCAAACGCGGCGAAGCTGCCAATCAGCCACAACGGGCGAAACGCCTGGCGCCGCAGGATGTGCAGGGCGCGGTGGCGGTGTGGGCCGTCCAGCAAGGAAAAGGCGATGACGCAAATGGCCGAAAAGCAGGTACCGACCACCAGTGCGTAGGCCAGCACCATGGCCAGGGATTTGCCCAGTGATGGCGGCAGCACGAAACTCAGGTACACCGTGAACACCAGCGCTACCAGCCAGGGGCCGAGCTTGCGCAAGGCAAAGCGCACCAGGTCCCAGGTCCGCGGGTGCTGTGGCAGTTCCTCGCTCAGGCCAAAGCGCAGGCGGACCCGATGGCCGACCCAGTTGAAGGCATAGGCCAGTACGCTCCACACGACAATCACTGCAGCAAAACCGAACAGGATCGCCGGCCACTGGTGCACAGGCACCACCAGTTGCGCCAGTTCGGCCTGGGCCTGTTCGATTTCCGCGGCCCAGCGGTGGAATGGGCTGGCATCGCCGCTGAACTGTTTTTCAAAGTCATGCAGGGCACCGCCGATCAGGCCGAGTACGCCCTGTTCAACGCTGGGTTGCGATTGCCGGGTGGCGTCGCGCAGTTTTTTCAGGTCGGCCAGCAGCTTGGCCCGTTGCTGGTCGTTTTCGAGGTTCTTGATCACCTCGTCCAGCGACTTGCCCAGCGGCTCGGTGGCCTCTGGTTGCGCGGGCGCACTGCCGCCCAGCAGGCCAGGCAAGCCCGCCGCTTGTACCGGGGCAATGAAAAGCAAGAGCAACAGGAACAGGTAACGCAGGAGGGCAGGCACTGGCAAATCTACCTCAGGTCAAACGATTGACCGAGTGTAGAGGTTTATGTCGGCAGTTTCTCGAGGATCTTCCAGCAGGTGAGGCCGAAAATACCCAAGGTGCCGACCCACATCATCAGTACACCGATGTTGCGTTCGCGCATGCTGAAGCCGATGGTCAGCAGCATCAGGAACAGGAACACCGGGACGAACAGTGACAGGAACGGGGACATGGACAGCAATCCTTTTGCAGTGGGGCCATGTAACAAGCATAGCGCTTGGCCAACGAGGCGTGATTGACCTTGAGCACGTTTAAGCAGGCGCGGCCTGTTCGAGGCGTCGAACCGCCGCGAACAGGCCGCGCCTGCTTACATCAAGGCAGCTCGCGGCTACGGTAGAACGCGGTCAGTACCTTCACCAGGTGCGCCAGGTCATGGCTGCCACACAGCTCGCGAATGGAGTGCATGGCAAAGGTCGGCAAACCGATATCCACCGTGCGCACACCCAGGTGGCTGGCGGTGATCGGCCCGATGGTCGAGCCACAGCCCATGTCGCTGCGCACCACAAAGCTCTGCACCGGTACTTCCTCGGCCATGCACAAGTGGCGGAAGAACCCGGCCGTCTCGCTGTTGGTGGCGTAACGCTGGTTGTTGTTCACTTTGATCACGGGCCCGGCGTTGAGCTTCGGCCCGTGGTTGCCGTCATGCTTGTCGGCGTAGTTGGGGTGCACGCCGTGGGCATTGTCGGCCGACACCATCAGCGAGCGCTGGAGGGTGCGCACATAGGTGTCGCCATCGGGCAGCAGGCGCTGCAGGGTCTGCTCCAGCATCGGGCCATCGGCACCGCAGGCCGAGCAACTGCCGACTTCTTCGTGGTCGTTGCACACCAGCACACAGGTTTCGTCGCTGTCGGCGGCCAGCAGGGCCTGCAAACCGGCGTAGCACGACAGCAGATTGTCCAGGCGGGCGCCAGCGATGAAGTCGCCATTCAGACCGATCAGCGCGGCGTCCTGCGTGTCATAGAAGCTCAGCTCGTAGTCCAGCACCACGTCGGCGATCAGCTCGTGCTCGCGGGCCAGTTGCTCGGTGAGCAGGGCGCGGAAGTCGATGCGTTCGTCACCGGCCACTTGGGCGAGGATGGGGGGCAGTTCGTTCTGCGGGTTGATCGCCCAGCCTTCGTTGGCGGTGCGGTTCAGGTGGATCGCCAGGTTGGGGATGATCGCGACTGGCAGCTTGAAGTCGATCAGCTGGCTTTCGACCTTGCCGTCACGGCGGTAGGTGACGCGGCCGGCCAGCGACAGATCGCGGTCGAACCAGGGGGCCAGCAACGCGCCGCCATACACTTCCACGCCCAATTGCAGGAAGCCCTGGCGCTGTAGCTCGGGCTGAGGCTTGACCCGCAAGCACGGGCTGTCAGTGTGGGCGCCGACCATGCGGATGCCATTGAGCAGCGGCGACTGCTTGCCCAGTTTGATGGCGATGATTGAAGAATCGTTGCGGGTGACGTAGTAGCGGCCGCCAGTCTCGGTGTCCCAACTGTCGCGCTCGTCCAGGCGCTTGTAGCCGGCCGCCTCAAGGCGCTGGACCAGGCTGGCGGTGGCATGGAAGGGCGTGGGGGAGGCCTTGAGAAATTCGATGAGGCCGGTATTCAGTGCGTCGCGCATAGCTCACTCCAGACAGCAGTGGCGCGAGTTTAACGCAGAATGTCGACAATTTGTGTCTGCATCTTCGCAGCTAACCCCCGCTACCACAGGTATTGCACAGCCCCTGAGCGCAGTGCGGCCCTTGTAGGAGCGGCTTTAGCCGCGAAGAGGCCGGTACAGGCCCTGCAAAATCAGAACGGCGCAGGGCACTCGAACTTCAACCGCTGCCCGGACACCGGGTGGGTAAAGCTCAGCATCGAGGCATGCAGGCACAGCCGCTCATGGGCCGCCAGGGCTTGCGGGTTGGCGTACAGCCGATCACCCAGCAGCGGGTGCCCGATCGACAGCATGTGCACGCGCAGCTGGTGCGAACGCCCGGTAATCGGCGTCAGCTCCACCCGACAGTGATCGCCGCAGCGTTCCACGATACGCCAGAAGGTCAGGGCGTGCTTGCCCTGCTCGTGGTCCACCACATGCCGTGGTTTGGTCGGTGGGTCGTAGCGCAGTGGCAGGTCGATGCTGCCGCTGTCCAGCGCCGGCTGGCCCCAGCACAGTGCGGTGTAGGCTTTTTCGGTTTCACGGTCGTGGAACTGGCGCGACAGCTCGCGGTGGCTGTCGGCATCGCGGGCCAGCAGGATGATGCCGGAGGTTTCCCAGTCCAGACGGTGCACGATCAGCGCATCGGGATAGCCGTTTTCCTGCAGACGGGTGATCAGGCAGTCCTTGTTGTCCTCGGCACGGCCAGGTACCGACAGCAGCAGGGTCGGTTTGTTGATCACCAGGATGGCGGCGTCTTCGAAGAGGATCTGGACATTCGACAGCGGCATTGCAGGTCTCACGAAAATAGCAGTAAACGCTGGGGCCGCTTTGCGGCCCTTCGCGGGCAAGCCCGCTCCTACAAAGGATATGCGTCCCCTGTAGGAGCGGGCTTGCCCGCGAAGGGCTGCAAGGCAGCCCCAAATTGTCGACTACGCGGATCAGCGATCCGGCAGGGTGATGTTCAGCTCCAGAATCGAGCAGCTGCCCTGGTTTTCCAGCTCGATATGCACATCATCGTTGCCGATGTTCACATATTTGCGGATCACTTCCAGCAGTTCTTTCTGCAGCGCGGGCAGGTAGTCCGGTTCGCTGCGTTGGCCGCGCTCGTGCGCCACGATGATCTGTAGACGCTCTTTCGCTACCGACGCGCTGGTCTGTTTCTGTCTGCCACGAAAGAAGTCAAAAAGGTTCATGGTTTATTTGCTCCCGAAAATGCGCTCGAAGAATCCCTTCTTCTGTACATCGATGAAGCGCATCGGCTTCTCTTTGCCCAGCAGGCGGTCGACCGCATCACTGTAGGCCTGGCCGGCATCGCTCTGGTCATCGAGAATGACCGGGATACCTTGGTTGGACGCCTTGAGGACGGCCTGCGATTCCGGGATCACACCCTTGAGCTTGATCGACAGGATTTCTTCCACGTCGGCCACGCTCAGCATTTCGCCTTTGACGACGCGCTCAGGGTGGTAGCGGGTGATCAGCAAATGCTCCTTGATCGGCTCTTCACCGTTTTCGGAGCGGCGCGACTTGCTCGACAGAATGCCCAGCATGCGGTCGGAGTCACGTACCGACGAAACTTCCGGGTTGGTCACCACGATGGCTTCGTCAGCGAAGTACATGGCCAGGTGAGCACCTTTTTCGATACCGGCCGGCGAGTCGCAGATGACGTACTCGAAGTCCTTCTTCAGGTCCATCAGTACCTTTTCAACGCCTTCCTGGGTCAGCGCGTCCTTGTCACGGGTCTGGCTGGCGGCCAGCACGTACAGGTTCTCGAGGCGCTTGTCCTTGATCAAGGCCTGTTGCAGGTTGGCTTCGCCGTTGACCACGTTGACGAAGTCGTACACCACGCGGCGTTCGCAGCCCATGATCAGGTCGAGGTTACGCAGGCCCACGTCGAAGTCGACAATGACGGTCTTGTGGCCGCGCAGTGCGAGGCCGGTACCAATGGCGGCGCTGGTAGTGGTCTTGCCCACACCCCCCTTGCCGGAAGTAACCACGAGAATCTTGGCCAAGGTGTTTCACCCCTAAAAATAGTCGGGACACTTGTCCCTGCAAAAAGCTGAAATAGCGAAATAAAGGCAACGGTAAAAAAGTTGCTCTAAAAATGCTGGCAAGTATCCGTTAAAGACGGGTGATGTTCAACACGTCACCAGACAGGCTGACTTGCACGCCGGTCCCCCACAGTGGATCCCGGCGCAGGTCTTCGCAGACTTTGTACTGGCCGGCGATCGAGACCATTTCGGCGGTCATCTGCTGGCAGAAGATACGCGCCTTGGTGTTGCCTTTGATGCCGGCCAGGGCGCGGCCGCGCATGGCGCCGTACACATGGATGTTGCCATCGGCCAGAAGTTCCGCACCTGGGCTGACCGAAGCCGTCACAACCAGATCACCTCCCTGAGCATAGATCTGTTGGCCACCGCGTACTGGCGAAGTAATGATGCGGGTCGGGCGCACCTCGGGTTCGGGGGGCGGTGGTGGCGCCGGGGCCGGTTCGGGCTTTTTGACCACCTCGGGCTCGGGCTCCAGCGGCCGTTCGCGGGCCCCCGAGGGCGGCAGCACCGGCAGGTCGATGGCGATGGCGGCGGCGATGTCCTCGATGCGGTTGGCGCGGATGGCCAGGGTACGCAGGCCGTGGTGTCGGCAGATCCGCATCAAGCCGGGCAGGTCGATTGCCCCTTCGTCGGCCGGCAGCTTGTCCAGCGCCAGCACCAGCGGTGTATTGCTGAAGAAGTTCGGGGCCTGGGCGACTTTGGCCGCCAACTGGCGGTCGAGGGCTTCAAGGTCATTGCGCGCCAGTTCCAGTACCGTAATGGCGAGCATGCTGCCCTTGAGCTGGAACACGGAGGCGGTGTCGGGTGTGTGGTTTGGGCTCATGGTCTGCATAGACGGCTTGTTGCGAAAAAAGTGCCCTGACTTATAACGAGAACACCGGTTGCCCGCAACATGCACTGATCCGTTGTAGAATGCGCGGCCTTTGTCTTTCCGGATGCTTCAATGGAACGCCCGCGTTTTCGTCCCTATTTCCTTCACCCCAAGTTCTGGGGCCTGTGGCTGGGCCTGGGCCTGCTGTGGTTGGTGGTCCAGTTGCCGTACCGGGTGCTGCTGAAGATCGGTGCCGCGCTGGGCGCCGTCATGTATCGCTTTGCCGGTGAACGTCGGCGCATCGCCGCGCGCAACCTGGAGCTGTGCTTCCCGGAGCTGTCGGTCGACGAACGGCAGCGTTTGCTCAAGGCCAACTTCGCCTCTACCGGCATCGCCTTCTTCGAAATGGCCATGAGCTGGTGGTGGCCCAAGGCCAGGCTGGCGCGCCTGGCCCATATCGAGGGCCTTGAGCACCTGCAGGCCGCCCAGCAGGCGGGGCAGGGCGCGATCCTCATGGCGGTGCACTTCACTACCCTGGAAATCGGCGCCGCGCTGCTCGGCCAGCAGCACACGATCGACGGCATGTACCGCGAACACGGCAATGCACTGTTCGACTTCATCCAGCGCAGCGGCCGCGAGCGTCACAACCTTGATTCGCTGGCGGTGGAGCGCGAGGACGTGCGTGGCATGCTCAAGCTGCTGCGTTCGGGCCGGGCGATCTGGTACGCACCGGACCAGGACTACGGCGCCAAGCAGAGCATCTTCGTACCGTTGTTTGGCATCCCCGCGGCGACGGTGACCGCTACCACCAAGTTCGCCCGGTTGGGGAAGGCTCAGGTGATTCCGTTCACCCAGAAGCGCCTGGAGGATGGCAGCGGCTATCGGCTGGTCATCCACCCGCCGCTGACGGATTTCCCCGGGGAAAGCGAAGAGGCCGATTGCCTGCGCATCAACCAATGGGTCGAGAGCGTGTTGCGCGAGTGCCCCGAGCAGTACCTGTGGGCGCACCGCCGGTTCAAGTCGCGGCCCGAGGGTGCGCCGCGGCTGTATGACAAGAAGAAGCGCTGAAAACACATCTACCCCAGGAAGGACGCCATGGCACCACCCCCGGTAACCGGTCTCATCCTGTCTGGCGGCGGCGCCCGCGCCGCCTACCAGGTCGGTGTGCTGGCGGGCATCGCCGAGTTGCTGCCCGCCGGCGCGGACAACCCTTTTCCGGTCATCGTCGGCACCTCCGCCGGGGCCATCAACGCCGTCACCCTGGCCAGTGGTGCGGTGCACTTCAATGACGCCGTGCAGCGGCTCACTGCCTTCTGGCAGAATTTCCGCAGCCATCTGGTCATCCGCAGCGACTGGCCCGGGGTCGTGCGCCAGGCCAGCCGTTTCGTTGGCCACAGCCTGCTGGGGCTGGGTGGCCAGGCCCCCGTGGCGTTGCTCGACAGCAGCCCGTTGCGCAGCCTGCTGCAAACGCACCTGAACCTGGATGGCATCGGCCACGCCTTGGCCGCCGAGCAACTGCGCGCCGTGGCGGTGACCGCCTTTGGCTACGAGTCTGGTCAGGCGGTGACCTTCTACCAGGGCCGCGGCACCATCGAGGCCTGGCTGCGCCACCGGCGTATCGGCGTACCCGCACCGTTGACCATCGACCACCTGCTGGCCAGTGCGGCGATCCCGCTGCTGTTCGCCCCGGTGCAACTGGGCGGCGAGTATTACGGCGACGGTGCAGTGCGCCAGTCGGCGCCGATCAGCCCGGCCTTGCACCTGGGCGCCAGCCGGGTGCTGGTGGTCGGGGTCAGCGGAAACCCGCAGCGGCCAGCGCCACCTGTACCGCCCCAGCGTGTGTTCAGCGGGCAGCAGCCGAGCCTGGCGCAGATCGGCGGGCACATGCTCAACAGTACGTTCATTGACAGCCTGGAAGGCGATATCGAACTGCTGCAGCGCCTCAACCACTTGAGCGGGCTGTTGCCGGCGCACCTGGATGCCCGGCGCCTGGGGCTGGCACCGATCGACGTGCTGGTGGTGGCGCCCAGCCAGCCGCTGGATGAGATTGCCGCTCGGCACCGGCGCGAGTTGCCGGCGGCGTTGCGCCTGTTTTTACGTGGGCCGGGGGCAACGCGCACCAGCGGGGCGGGGGTGTTGAGCTATTTGCTGTTTGAGGCCAGCTATTGCAGTGAACTGATCGAGTTGGGGCGCAAGGATGCCTTGGCCAAGAAGCGCGAGCTTTGCGAATTCCTGGGGATTTGAGGTTGCCTTTGCGGGCCCTTTCGCGGGTGAACCCGCTCCTGCGAGGGATTGTGTAATGCCTGTGCAGGAGCGAAAGGGCCGCAGCAGGCTTACTCGGCTATCTGCAACTTGCGCGCCTGGGTATACACATACCGCACCTTTTCATACTCGAACGGCGAATTCAGCTGGCCATAGCGGAATTTGGTCGTATAGCGCTTGTCCACCACACGCAGGGCGAAGATTTCCGGATGATCGGTGCTGGCTTCGGCCACGTTCAGGTAGTTGACCGCCTGCTCTCCCGCATAGTCCACCACCAGCCCGGTGGTATCGCGCAGGTTCGATGGGCCTAGCACCGGCAGCATCAGGTACGGCCCATCCGGCACGCCATAGAAGCCCAGGGTCTGGCCAAAGTCCTCGCTCTGGCGCGGCAGGCCCATGCTGGTCGCCGGGTCCCACAGCCCACCCACGCCGATGATCGTGTTGAACATCAGTCGCGCGGTGATTTCTGCCGAGCGCTTGGCTTTGAGCTGCAACACGCTGTTGAACAGGTTCGGCACATCGCCAAGGTTGTTGAAGAAGTTGCTCACCCCCGTGCGCACGAAGCTTGGGGTGACATACTGATAGCCATTCACCAGCGGCAGCAGCACCCATTGGTCCAATCGGTAGTTGAAGTGGTAGATGCGCCGGTTGATCGACTCCAGCGGGTCGTACACGTTCAGCGCCTGCAGGGTTGAGCGCTCGAACTCGCGCTGGTCCAGCCCCGGGTTGAATTTCAGCTCACGCAGCGGGTCGAGGAAGCCATCGGCTTCGGGCACCAGTGGCGCGGTGCCGATCACCTGCGGGTCGGCCTCGACCACACTGGCTCGGGGTGCGGTTTCGGCGGCCAGGGTGTGGCCAGCGGCAAGCAGGGCAGTGGCGAAGAGGAGTTTGTTAACCACGGAAGAACTCCAGCATGGCGTCACTGTTGACGCGGTAGTTGAGGTTGCCGCAATGGCCGCCATGGGGGTAGAGGGTCAGCCGTTCGCCGAACACCTTGCGCAGGAAGCCAATGTCGCCCGGGCCGAGAATGACGTCGTCGGCGTTGTGCATCACGGCGATCTTGTCACTGCTGCGCAGGTAGTCTTCCAGGGCATACAGGCTGACCTGGTTGACCAACTGCAGGATGCTGTTGCCGTCGGTGCGGGCGCGCCACATCGGAATTACCTGTTCGGTCATGTAGCAGTCGAAGTCGCACTGCAGGGCGCGCTTGAAGAACGGCGTGAGGCTGCTGCCTTCGGTGATCGGGAACTTCGGCGGAATGATCAGGCCGCGGCGGTTGATCAGGTCGGAAGTGAAGGCGATGTCCGCTGCCGAGAAGCGGAACGAAGTGCCGATCAGCATGGCCATCTGTTCGTTGGACAGGTGCTGGCGCGACTGCTGGAAGTCGTACAGCAGGGCGTCGTTCAGGTCGATGTAGCCCTTGTCCTGGAAGTAACGGGTGAGTTTTTCCAGCATCAGCTCGTAGAACGTGGTGCTGCGGTCGATGCCCTTGACCTGGGTCTGCACCAGCTTGTCGAGGTTGTTGATCGAGGTGTAGAGGTTGACCGGTGGGTTGAGCAGCAGCACACGCTTGAAGTTGAAGCTGCGGCGGGTTTCGTCCAGGTGGCTGACGAAGGCGGCGTCCAGCGCACCCAGGCTGTAACCGGTGAGGTAGAAATCACTGACCGGCAGGCGTGGATGCTGGGCGCGCACGGCCTGCATGACCCGGTACATGTCTTCGGCGTCTTCCTGGCTGATGCCGGGGGTAGCAAAGCGCGAGGCCGCACTCATGAAGTCATAGCTGGTGGGCGATGACAGTTGCACCACGTGGAAGCCGGCCTGGTAGAACAGCTTTTTCAGGTATTCATTGATGCTGCTGCTGTAGGGCGCGCCGGTGCCGGCGATGATGAAGATCAGCGGCGCTTCGCGATCCTGGCGGGCCAGGCGGTACTTGAGCTTCTTCACTGCCCAGAAGTTGTCGGGCAACGTGAACTCGCGCTCCGGGCGCAAGTTCAGGCTGTAGTCGGACTGAGTGATTTCATCGTCGCTGGGCAGCTCAGGGCGCTTGTCCGGCGGCGTGGTGGCGATGGTGGCCTCGAACGGGTTGGTAAGAGGGTAGCCATAGCTGGCAGCGTCGATATCCCGCGCTGAAGCGGCCACAGCCATGAGCAAGCTGCCGAGCAGGGCAGCGAGGCGCAAAGATCGAAGCATGTAATCCCCCAAAAGAACGCAAGGTCGAGCAGTGTGCAGGCTAGGACCACAGCCAGGCGGGCAAAGTTGCCCGCTGCGGTGGCATTTGGCGTACTTGCTATCTGCAACATAGCTGCCGGGGTGTGATTTTGCCTTAGAAACGGGCATAAGCGATCATGGATGCTTTCGATTACCGCTATTGGAGAACAGGATGTCTCGTTCGCTGCCGACGGCGCTGTTGCTGCTGTTCCTGGGGGGTTGGCTCGCGGCCAGTTATGGCGTGCGTTACGGCCTGATGGAGGACGGCCAGTGGGTAGGGCTGTGCGCAGTGCCGACCGCCTATTGGCAGTGCGAGGTGCGTTCGCTGCTGGGGTTGGGCATTCACCATCAAGTCATGGCCTGGGGCGGATTGGGCCTTGCGCTACTGGCCCAGTTCGTTTCCGCGCGTGCCGGCTGGTGGCTGGCAGTGTTGGCACTGGTGTTCGCAGTGCCGGCGCTGGTGCTGTACACCGCCAGCATTGCGGTGTTTGCGCTAGTGCTGGCGGGGTTGCGCCTGGTCAGGCAACCCCCATTGTAAGCAGCTGCGGGATCGCGCCAGCTTTCAGAAATTGAGCAAGACAGTTGCTCCCACAAGGTCCGCGCCGGGCTCGAGGGATATGCAGTATCAAGCCTGGCGCATCCGCAGGCTTCGCCACAATGCCGCTGTCATCAGCACACTCACCACCGCCCAGCCCCAGGCCTGCTGGTTCTCCAGCCCTTCCACGAACAACTGCGGCGCCACCCCGGCGCCGACGATGAACGCCAGCAACGCCACCTCTGCCCGCCGCGCCCGCACTGGCCACAGCACATACACCAGCGCCGGCAACGCCAGCGCTGCGCTGGGGAAGCTGCGGTAGCGCGGGTCGAACACCATTGCCAGCATGCTCACCGCCGCAGCGAAGCCCGCCGCCAGCAACAGCCAGCCGGCTCGCACCTGCAGCCAGGCGAACAAGCGTTCACGCCAGCCGGCCCGCCGCGCCAGCGCCAACAACGCATGGGCCAATACCAGCAGGTTCAGCCCGGCCAGCATCAGTGCCCACAGCCATTCCCCGGCAAAGCGCGCATGGGTGCGCATCAACTCGCCCCACAGGCCCAGGCAAGCGGCACCAAACGCTGCCAGCAGTGGCAGCAGCAAGGCGGCCATCGGTGTAGAGGGGCGCCCGGCCAGCACCAGCATGATCACCGTCAGCACGGCGCTGGCCAGCAACCACTGCGGCCAGTCATGCAGGTTGCTCACGGGCCCTTCGAGCACGCCCTTGTCCTGTCGGTCCGCGTCGTATAGCCCCCAGTAACCACCCACCGCGCCCTCATTGGCGCGTTTCCAGGGCTGATCGAAGGCTTCGATCAGGTTGTAGTGCCAGCCATTGCGCTCGGCCATGGCCACGAAGCCACGGATGAAGCGCGCCTCATTGACCCGGCTGGGCACCGCCGTTTCGCGTTGGCGGCCTTCGCTGGGCCAGCCGGTTTCGCCAATCAGTATGTCCTTGGGCGCGAAGCGTGTGCCGAACACCCGGCGCACATCGGCAACGTGGGCCAAGGCATCGTCGATGCCACGCGGGTCGTCCTCCCAGTAGGGCAGCAGATGGATGGTCAGGAAGTCCACTACCGGGGCCACCTGCGGGTGCTGCAGCCAGAATTCCCAGACATCGGCGTAGGTCACGGGCACCTTGACCTGGCGCTTCACCCGCGCGATCAATTTGGCCAGGTGGGCACCGGTCACCTCCTTGCGCAACAGTGTCTCATTGCCGACGATCACCGCGCTGACCACGTCCGGGTTGGCGTTGGCAGCAGCGATCAGCAGGTTGATTTCCTTCTCGGTGTCGGCCGGGTGGGCGTTCACCCAGGCGCCCAGCATCACCTTCAGACCATGCTTGCGTGCCAGCGCCGGGATTGCCTCAAGACCGCTCATGGAATAGGTACGGATGCACTGAAACCGCTCGGCCAGTAACGCCAGGTCGGCGTCCATCCGCGCTGGGCGCAGGCGAAACGGCTGGTCGTAAGGCGACTGGTCTTTGTCGAACGGCGTGTACGAAGCGCATTGCAGCTTGTGTGCAGGGCTGGCCGCATCGGGCAGGTGCACAGGCTTGCCCAGCCCGTACCAGAGCCCCCCCAACCCGACCAGGGCCAGCAGGCAGGCAAGCAGGTACAACGGCAATAACAGGCGGCTACAACTGGGCATGTGGCGGTCCATCGTCTGGCACAAAAGGTTAGATAGTAGCCCGGCGCCAAACCTTTGGCATGCAAGGATCGCGCAGGCCGAGGCAGGCCGATGGCGCTAATGGCATAGTGCTGTCGCATATGGGGCGGGTGCAGGTCGCAGCTGGATCAGGTCGACTTGTGTTGCAGGAAGATGATGCAATCTCCAAGACCTGACGAGGGGATGCTTTGATGGCAACTTTGAAGAAAATGCGACGTTTCCTGGGTGTGGGCACCGCCCTGGTAATGGCCATGAGCACTGCACAGGCTATGGCCAAAGAAGTAAGCATTGGTTACGTGGATGGTTGGGCCGACAGCGTGGCGACCACCAACGTGGCTGCCGAAGTAATCAAGCAAAAACTCGGCTATGACGTGAAGTTGCAGGCCGTGGCCACGGGAATCATGTGGCAGGGTGTGGCAACGGGCAAGCTCGATGCCATGTTGTCGGCCTGGTTGCCGGTGACTCACGGTGAGTACTGGGCCAAGAACAAGGACAACGTGGTCGACTACGGCCCGAACTTCAAGGACGCCAAGATCGGCCTGATCGTCCCCGAGTACGTCAAGGCAGTGAGCATTGCCGACCTCAAGACCGATAACAGCTTCAAGGACAGGATTGTTGGCATCGACGCAGGCTCCGGTGTGATGCTCAAGACCGACCAGGCGATCAAGGACTATGGCCTGACCAGTTACAAGTTGCAGGCCAGCTCGGGTGCGGCGATGACTGCGGAACTGGGCCGTGCCTATGCCAAGCAGCAGTCGATTGCGGTGACCGGCTGGGTTCCGCACTGGATGTTCGCCAAGTGGAAGCTGAAGTTCCTCGAAGACCCGAAAGGCGTATATGGCGCGGCAGAAACCGTGAACAGCATCGGCAGCAAGGAACTGGCCACCAAGGCACCGGAAGTGGCGGAGTTCCTGAAGAAGTTCAACTGGCAGTCCAAGGACGAGATTGGCGAGGTGATGCTGGCGATCCAGGAAGGGGCCAAGCCTGAAGCGGCCGCCAAGGACTGGGTCGCCAAGCACCCTGATCGTGTGAAGGAGTGGACTGGCAAGTAATCACCTTTCAGGGCCAATAGGGTTTCTTCGCGGGTAAACCCGCTCCTGCAGGAGCGGGTTTACCTGCGAACGGCTCATCACTTTGTTACGCAATCGGTAAAACACCGTTGCATCTAAGACTAAGGTCGTCTGGTTGGCGTCCATCGGCAGCATAAAGTAAGGGTGTGGGTTCCATCCCGTATCTGTGCTGCTAGGACAAAAACAATGAACGACAGCATTTACCTCTCGATACAAAACAGCCCCCGTTTCAAGGAGCTGGTCACCAAACGCGAACGGTTCGCCTGGATTCTCTCGGCGATCATGCTCGGCCTCTACTGCGCCTTCATCCTCCTGATCGCCTACGGTCCTCATGTGCTGGGCGCCAAGCTCAGTCCTGAGTCTTCGATTACCTGGGGCATTCCCCTGGGCGTCGGCCTGATCGTTTCGGCATTCGTCCTGACCGCCATCTACGTACGCCGCGCCAACGGCGAATTCGATGAGCTGAACAAGGAAATCCTGAAGGAGGCGCAACAATGATTCGCCAAGCCAAAGCCCTGGCCGTACTGGCCTGCGGAGCCTTCGCACCCGCCGTGTGGGCCGCCGATGCCCTGACCGGCGAGGTGCAGAAACAACCGCTGAACGTTTCCGCCATCGCCATGTTCGTGGCCTTCGTCGCCTTCACCCTCGGCATCACCTACTGGGCCTCCAAACGCAACAAGTCGGCATCGGACTACTACGCTGCCGGGGGCAAGATCACCGGCTTCCAGAACGGCCTGGCGATTGCTGGCGACTACATGTCGGCCGCCTCGTTCCTGGGTATTTCCGCGCTGGTGTTCACCTCGGGTTACGACGGCCTGATCTACTCGATCGGCTTCCTGGTTGGCTGGCCGATCATTCTTTTCCTGATTGCCGAACGCTTGCGCAACCTGGGCAAGTACACCTTCGCCGACGTGGCCTCGTACCGCCTCGGGCAAAAGGAAATCCGCACCCTGTCGGCCTCCGGTTCGCTGGTGGTGGTGGCGTTCTACCTGATCGCGCAGATGGTCGGCGCCGGCAAGCTGATCGAGCTGCTGTTCGGCCTGGACTACCATGTGGCGGTGATCCTGGTGGGTATCCTGATGTGCCTGTACGTGCTGTTCGGCGGCATGCTGGCCACCACCTGGGTACAGATCATCAAGGCTGTGCTGCTGCTGTCCGGTGCCAGTTTCATGGCGCTGATGGTCATGAAGCACGTAGGCTTTGACTTCAACACGCTGTTCTCCGAAGCGATCAAGGTACACGCCAAGGGCGAGGCGATCATGAGCCCCGGCGGCCTGGTCAAGGACCCGATCTCGGCATTCTCCCTGGGCCTGGCACTGATGTTCGGTACTGCCGGCCTGCCGCACATCCTGATGCGCTTCTTCACCGTCAGTGACGCCAAGGAAGCGCGCAAGAGCGTGCTGTACGCCACCGGCTTCATCGGCTACTTCTACATCCTCACCTTCATCATTGGCTTTGGCGCGATCCTGCTGGTCAGCACCAACCCGGAATTCAAGGACGCCGCAGGCGCTCTGCTGGGCGGCAACAACATGGCCGCGGTGCACCTGGCCAATGCGGTGGGGGGCAGTGTGTTCCTCGGCTTCATCTCGGCGGTGGCCTTTGCCACCATCCTGGCAGTGGTGGCTGGCCTGACCCTGGCCGGTGCCTCGGCAGTGTCCCACGACCTGTACGCCAGCGTCTGGCGCAAGGGCAAAGCCAACGACAAGGACGAGATCCGCGTATCGAAGATCACCACTGTCGCCCTGGGTGTACTGGCGATCGGCCTGGGGATTCTGTTCGAGAAGCAGAACATCGCCTTCATGGTCGGCCTGGCGTTCTCCATTGCGGCCAGCTGCAACTTCCCGGTACTGCTGCTTTCGATGTACTGGAAGAAGCTGACCACCCGCGGCGCCATGATCGGCGGCTGGCTGGGCCTGGTGAGTGCGGTGACGCTGATGATCCTTGGCCCGACCATCTGGGTACAGATTCTCGGCCACGAGAAGCCCATCTACCCGTACGAGTACCCGGCGCTGTTCTCGATGGCCATTGCCTTCGTCAGCATCTGGTTCTTCTCGGTCACCGACAAGTCCAAGGCGGCTGAGGATGAGCGCGCGCTGTTCTTACCGCAGTTCGTGCGTTCGCAGACTGGCCTGGGTGCCAGCGGGGCGGTCTCGCACTAACGTCAATCCCCTGCACTGAAAAACGCCCCGCTTGTCGGGGCGTTTTTTATTTCATGCAGTCGGCGATGGCCTCCAGACAGGTTGGTGCTCTGCCCATGCTCCCCTCATGTCGTGAGCGCCTTCATGGAGGACGGCACATTTGGGGGCTGGTCAATGAAGCCATACTGTTTAATCACCTTCGCTATCCAGGATGGCAACCGGGTATTGCGACCCGCTTGCCATTCACCTCACGTGGCTTTTTGAAGTGGCTATCCGCAGCGCGTCATATCATCCCAAGCAACAGTAATACCAACAGAATCACCAACACCACGCCGATTATGCCGGAAGGGCCATAGCCCCAGCTGCGCGAGTGGGGGAAGACCGGTAAGCCACCGATCAGCAGCAGAATCAGGATGATGATAAGGATCGTGGTCATGTCAAAGTCCTTGCGTGATTAGGGGGCAAGAGCCTGAGATTGCTGGCCTCTCGATAATTCGGACCGGTGCGGGTTGGTAAAGATTCCATCCCCGTGCAGCCGTCTACCCAATCATGCCCGCCCATTCACTGCCCTGATGAATCCTCCCGGATGGCGACGCCTTGATTAGACTCACCGGACTACCTGTCAGAACAAGGCCTGCGACCATGCAAAAACGCATCATGATCACCGGCGCCGGGTCTGGCCTCGGCCGCGAGATCGCCCTGCGCTGGGCCCGTGAGGGCTGGCGCCTGGCATTGGCCGATGTCAACGAAGCCGGCCTGCGCGAAACGCTGGAGCAGGTTCGCCAGGCCGGTGGCGACGGCTTCGTCCAGCGCTGCGATGTGCGCGACTATAGCCAGCTGACGGCCCTGGCCCAGGCCTGCGAAGCGAAGTTCGGTGGGGTCGATGTGATCGTCAACAACGCCGGCGTCGCTTCGGGCGGTTTCTTCGCCGAACTGACGCTGGAGGACTGGGACTGGCAGATCGCGGTCAACCTGATGGGCGTGGTCAAGGGCTGCAAGGCCTTCCTGCCGCTGCTGGAGCGCAGCAAGGGGCGCATTATCAACGTCGCCTCGATGGCCGCACTGATGCAGGGCCCGGGCATGAGCAACTACAACGTGGCCAAGGCCGGTGTGCTGGCCTTGTCGGAAAGCCTGCTGGTGGAGTTGCGTCAGGTGGAGGTGGCGGTGCACGTGGTGTGCCCGTCGTTCTTCCAGACCAACCTGCTGGACTCGTTCCGCGGGCCGAACCCGGCGATGAAGGCGCAGGTGGGCAAGCTGCTCGAAGGTTCGCCGATCAGTGCGGCGGACATTGCCGACTATATCCATCAGCAGGTCGCTGCAGGCGAGTTCCTCATCCTGCCCCATGAGGCAGGGCGCCAGGCCTGGCAACTGAAACGCCAGGCCCCGGAGCGGCTGTATGACGAGATGGCCGAAATGGCGGTGAAAATGCGGGCAAAAGCCCCGCCGCGATGATTGGTCTGTAGGAGAAGTTACTCAAAAGTGTAAGAGGCTTCTGAATCGAAGTGGAGCTATTGAGTAGCTGAATACCTACGGGGCAGGCTCCGGTTTTCCCTTTCGCAGGAGGATCGGAACATGCTGGTAATAGGGCGCGAAGTAGGGGAGGTCATCGTGATTGGCGATGACATCCGGATCATGGTGGTAGAGACCCGGGACGGCGTGGTGCGCTTTGGTGTGGCTGCTCCGCGTGAGGTGCCGGTGCATCGAGCCGAAGTTTACAAGCGCATCAAGGCGTCCAAGCAGAGCAAGGCCTGAAGAGGCCTGGCCTGCTATTCGAGCAGCTCGCGGGGCACATCATGCTTGGCCAGCAACTGGCATTGCTGGCTTTCCAGGTCGAACAGGATGAAAGCCTGGCCTTTGGCCAATGCCTGGCGTACCCGTAGCACGCGGGTTTCCAGCGGGGTGTCGTCGCCGTTGTCAGTGCCGTCGCGGGTGACGAAGTCCTCGATCAGGCGGGTCAGGGTTTCGGCTTGCAATTGGTCGTAGGGGATCAGCATGGTCGGGCGGTGTCTGAAATAGGTATGGGCATGCTACGCGAAACATTCGAGGTGTTGGGGCCGCTTTGCAGCCCCAAGTGCGTTTAGCCTTTGTTTCCGACCAGGCTGTCCACGGCCGGTACCCGCGTGTCGCTTTCCATCTGCGCATCGTGCTCCAGCTGGTGGCTGAAGCGCTCAAGTGACGTATTGGCCGGCTGCGAATCGCTGGCAAATACGGGCGGGCTCAGCAGGTAGGCTGACAACAACCGGCTCAGCGCTGCCAGGCTGTCGATATGGGTGCGCTCGTAACCATGGGTGGCATCGCAACCAAAGGCCACCAGCGCGGTACGAATATCGTGCCCGGCAGTCACCGCCGAATGGGCATCGCTGAAGTAATAGCGGAACAGGTCGCGCCGCACCGGCAAGTCATGGTCGCCGGCCAGTTTCAGCAGGTGCCGGGACAGGTGGTAGTCGTAAGGCCCCGACGAGTCCTGCATGGCCACACTGACCGCATGCTCGCTGGAAGCTTGCCCAGGCGCCACCGGGGCGATGTCGATGCCGACGAACTCGCTGACGTCCCAGGGCAGGGCGCCGGCTGCACCCGAGCCGGTCTCCTCGGTGATGGTGAACAGCGGGTGGCAGTCGATCAGCGGCTGGCGGCCGCTTTCCACCACAGCCTTCAGTGCCGCCAGCAATGCCGCTACGCCAGCCTTGTCGTCCAGGTGACGGGCGCTGATGTGGCCGCTTTCGGTGAACTCGGGCAAGGGGTCGAAGGCCACGAAATCACCAATGCTCACGCCCAGTGCCTCACAGTCGGCGCGCGTGGCGCAGTAGGCATCCAGGCGCACTTCCACGTGGTCCCAGCTGATCGGCATCTGGTCGATCGCCGTGTTGAAGGCATGCCCGCTGGCCATCAGCGGCAGCACGCTGCCACGGAATACCCCGGTATCGGTAAACACGCTAACCCGGCTGCCCTCGGCAAAACGGCTGGACCAGCAGCCGACGGGCGCCAGGGCCAGGCGGCCATTGTCCTGCAATTGGCGCACGCTGGCGCCGATGGTATCCAGGTGGGCAGAAACGGCGCGGTCGGGGGTGGCCTGCCGGCCTTTGAGGGTGGCGCGAATGGTGCCGCGGCGGGTCAGCTCGAAGGGGATGCCCAGTTCGTCAAGGCGTTCGGCAACGTAGCGCACGATGGTGTCGGTGAAGCCGGTGGGGCTGGGGATGGCGAGCATTTCCAGCAGCACGCGTTTGAGGTAGTCGAGATCGGGTTCGGGGTGTTGCTCGGACATGGTTGGGGACTCCTTTACTCCTGTGCCGGCCTCTTCGCGGGTAAACCCGCTCCTACAGGTACAGCGCCACCTTCAAGGGCGGTGATATCCCTGTGGGAGCGGGCTTGCCCGCGAAGAGGCCGGCACGGGTTTACGCCAAAGGCCGGCTATGGGGAAACAGCAGGTCGATAAAACGCTCGGCGGTGGGCTGCGGTTCATGGTTGGCCAGGCCAGCACGTTCGTTGGCCTCGATGATCACGTACTCCGGCTGCCCGGCATCACGCACCATGAAGTCCAGCCCCACCACCGGAATTTCCAGTGCCCGTGCCGCCCGCACGGCAGCATCGGCCAGCACCGGGTGCAGGCGTTCGGTGACGTCCTCCAGGGTGCCGCCGGTGTGCAGGTTGGCCGTGCGCCGCACGGCCAGGCGCTGGCCGGCCGGCAACACGTCGTCATAGCCAACGCCCGCTGCGCGCAAGGTGCGCTCGGTTTCGTCGTCCAGCGGAATGCGGCTCTCGCCACCGGTGGCAGCCTGGCGTCGACGGCTCTGGGCTTCGATCAACTGGCGCACGCTGTGCTTACCGTCGCCCAGCACCTGCGCTGGGTGGCGGATGGCCGCGGCCACCACCTCGTAGCCGATCACCACGATGCGCAGGTCGAACCCGGCATGAAAGCTTTCCAGCAGCACGCGGCTGTCGAACTGGCGGGCATGCGCCACGGCACGGGTAATGTCGTCGATGCAGGTCAGGTTCACCGCCACGCCCTGGCCTTGCTCGCCATCGACCGGTTTGACCACCACCGCGCCATGCTCTTCCAGAAACGCCAGGTTGTCATCGGCATTGCCCGCCAGCTGTTGCGCGGGCACCTGCAGCCCGGCGTTGTGCAGGGCGTGCTGGGTCAGGCGTTTGTCCTGGCACAGGGTCATGGTCACGGCACTGGTCAGGTCGCTGAGCGATTCCCGGCAGCGAATGCGCCGCCCGCCCAGGCTCAGGGTGAACAGGCCGCCAGCGGCGTCGTCCACCTGCACTTCGATGCCCCGACGCAGCGCCTCGTCGACGATGATGCGTGCGTAGGGGTTGAGGTCGGCTTGCGGGCCAGGCCCGAGGAACAGCTGCTCGTTGATACCGTTCTTGCGCTTGACTGCGAAGGTGGGCAGGTTGCGAAAACCCAGTTTCTGGTACAGGCGCTTGGCCTGGCGGTTGTCGTGCAGCACCGACAGGTCCAGGTAGGCCAGGCCACGGCTCATGAAGTGTTCGATCAGGTGGCGCACCAGCACTTCACCCACGCCGGGGCGGGTGCAGTGTGGGTCCACCGCCAGGCACCACAGGCTGCTGCCATGCTCGGGGTCATCGAACGCCTTGGTGTGGTTCAGGCCCATGACGCTGCCGATAATCGCGCCGCTGTCTTCGTCCTCTGCCAGCCAATACACCGGGCCACCCAAGTGCCGGGGGGTAAGCAGCTCGGCGTCGACGGGGAGCATCCCGCGCGCCTGGTACAGCGTGTTGATCGCCTGCCAGTCGGCGGGGTTCTGTGCCCGCCGCACGCGGAAGCCGCGAAATACCCGCTGCGCCGGGCGGTAGTCGGTGAACCACAGGCGCAGGGTGTCGGACGGGTCGAGGAACAGCTGCTGAGGGGCCTGTGCCAACACCTGCTGCGGTGCTGCCACGTACAGGGCGATGTCGCGTTCGCCCGGGTGCTCGTCGAGCAGATCCTCGGCCAGGGAAGCCGGGTCGGGGTAGGTGTGGCCTATCAACAGCCGGCCCCAGCCGCAGTGCACGGCACGCGGCTGGTCGTGTGGCTGGCTGCCGTCGCCGGCCAGGCGCGCCTGCAGGCGCTCGTAGGACGGCGCCTGGCCGCGCAGCAGGCGCTGACCATAAGCGATTTCATGGGCTTTCATCGGTCAGATTCCTTGTTCGCTCAGCCACAGGTTCAGCGCCGCCAGTTGCCACAGCTTGGAACCGCGCAGTGGCGTCAGCTGGCCGTGCGGGTTGCTCAGCAGGCGGTCGAGCATGGTCGGGTTGAACAACCCTCGGTCCTGGCTGGGGTCGGTCAACAGTTCGCGTACCCAGCCCAGGGTGGCACCTTCCAGATGCTTCAGGCCCGGTACCGGGAAGTAACCCTTCTTGCGGTCGATCACCTCATGCGGGATCACCCGTCGCGCCGCCTGCTTGAGCACCTGCTTGCCGCCGTCGGGCAGCTTGAAGCGGGCGGGAATGCGTGCCGACAGTTCCACCAGGCGGTAATCGAGGAACGGCGTACGCGCCTCCAGGCCCCAGGCCATGGTCATGTTGTCCACCCGCTTGACCGGGTCGTCGACCAGCATCACGGTGCTGTCCAGGCGCAGCGCCTTGTCCACGGCAGCCGGTGCGCCGGGGCGCGCGAAGTGTTCGCGCACGAAGTCGCCGGCGGCGTCGGTTTCCAGCAGCCAGGGGGCCTGCACGGTGTCGCGGTATTCGGCGTGGCTGCGGTCGAAGAACGCCTCACGGTAGGCCGCATAGGCGTCGTCGGCGCCGTCCACCTGCGGGTACCAGTGGTAACCGGCGAACAGCTCATCGGCACCCTGGCCGCTCTGTACGCCCTTGCAGTGCTTGGCCACTTCCCGCGACAGCAGGTAGAAGGCGATGCAGTCGTGGCTGACCATCGGCTCGCTCATGGCGCGGAAGGCGGCCGGCAGTTGGTCGATGATTTCGTGTTCGGCAATGCGCAACTGGTGGTGACGGGTGCCGTAGTGTTTGGCGATCAGGTCCGAATACTGGAACTCGTCGCCGCGCTCGCCGCCGGCATCTTCAAAGCCGATGGAGAAGGTCGACAGGTCGTCAACGCCCACTTCGCGCAGCAAGCCGACCAGCAGGCTGGAGTCGACGCCGCCGGACAGCAACACACCCACATCGACGGCTGCCCGTTGGCGGATTGCCACGGCGTCGCGGGTGGCGTCGAGCACGCGGGTGGTCCAGCCTTCCAGGTCCAGTTCACGCTCGTCGGGGTGGGGGCCGTAGTGCAGTTGCCACCAGACCTGGCGTTCCACTTCGCCATGGCGGTCGATGCGCATCCAGGTGCCAGGCTCCAGCTTCTGCACGTTGGCCAGCAGAGTGCGCGGTGCGGGTACCACGGCGTGGAAATTCAGGTAGTGGTTGAGGGCCACCGGGTCGAGCATCGGGTCGATGTCGCCGCCCTTGAGCAGTGCCGGCAGGGTCGAGGCAAAGCGCAGGCGCTCGCCGTTGCGTGACAGGTACAGGGGTTTGACGCCCAGGCGGTCGCGGGCCAGGAACAGGCGCTGGTTGTCGCGCTCCCAGATGGCCAGGGCAAACATGCCGTTGAGCTTGGGCAGCAGCGCCGCGCCCCAGGCGTGGTAGCCCTTGAGCAGCACCTCGGTGTCGCCGTCGGACCAGAAGCTGTAGCCCAGCGCCTGCAATTCCTCGCGCAGTTCGGGGAAGTTGTAGATGGCGCCGTTGAAGGCCAGCGACAGGCCTAGGGTGTTGTCGACCATCGGCTGCGCCGAGCCGTCCGACAGGTCCATGATCTTCAGGCGCCGATGGCCCAGGGCGATCGGGCCCTGGCTATGGAAGCCCCAGGCATCCGGGCCTCGCGGGGCCAGGTGATGGGTAATGCGCTCTACCGCAGCCAGGTCGGCTGGGCGAGGGGCTTGGTCGATGGGGGTGAAACGTAACTCTCCTGCTAATCCGCACATAAGTCCTTACCGGTTTTTCCGTTGGGGAGGTGATGCCCCGGATTAGGGCACCTTAAGGAACTGACCTATGTGCTTTGTGAGAGTTTTAGAACAATCTGTTATATGAGGTGGAGGTGGCAGGTTATTGCCTGGGGTTTTGTGGTGTTGCAGAAATCGAGCGCCGCGCGGGCGGCGCATCGCGAGCAAGCTCGCTCCTACATTTGTTTCGGGCCAATTATTTCTGAGGGAGTTGCGCGCGGCCCCTTGGCGCATGACGTGATATCCCATCGTACAAACAAGGCGGTCGCGCGCACCTGTCACAGGCATAATTGGCCCGAAACAAATGTAGGAGCGAGCTTGCTCGCGATGCGCCGCGCGGGCGGCGCTCGATCTTCCAGGCGCAACAAATGCAATGACATACGCCCGAAGCAATCACTTCCCCCGAATCAACCGGCGCAATCCAAACCGGTTTGGATGGCAAGCCTGCGCCACTGCCCGCGGCAATGGCAGCGGTTCCCCACATACCCAGGCCGCCACCAGCTCGCCACTCAACGGTGCCGTGATCAACCCGCGTGAGCCATGCCCGCTGTTCACATACAACCCGCCCAGCCAAGGGCAGGGCACATCCGGTACTTGCCGCGCATCCCGGCCCAGTACTGCATAGGCTTCGGCAAACGCCTGCGCGTCGGCGATGGGGCCGACGATCGGCAGGTAATCCGGGCTGGTGCAACGGAACGCAGCACGTCCCTGCAATTGCTCGGGGTCCAGTTCAGCCACGGCCAGCCGTTGCGCCAGATCGACGGAAATTTCGTCCAGCAGCGCCAGGTTGCCCTGGTGCTCGGCCACTGTCGGCGCAAGGTCTTCGCTATGGAAGTCAAAACTGGCGCCCAGTGTATGTTCACCCTCGCGCGGCGGTGCCACATAGCCTTCCGCGCACACCACGGTGCGCAGTGCCTGGCTGCTGACGGTGGCCGGCAAGCGGGTGATCTGCCCGCGGATGCGCTTGAGTGGTAACTGCGCGCAAGGTTCGAAGCGCAGCACATCCGCCGCGCCGGCCAGGACCACCACTGGAGCGCGGGCTAACAGCTGGTCGCCAGCCCAGGCTTGCCACTGTTCATCCACTTTGCGCAGTTCGAGCACTTCCTGGTGCGTCACCAAATGAATACCAGGGTGCTGCAACTGCTGCTGGCACAGCGCTGGCGGGTGCACCCAGCCACCTTCGGGGTAGAACAACCCGCCGCCAGGCAACGCCACGCCGGCGATGGCTTCGGCCTCGGCGCGCGCCAGGCAGTGCAGCAAGCCGGGGTCGAAGGCGGCAGCCAGCTTGCCCTGGCGCTCGGCCTCCTTGCTGTCGAAAGCCAGTTGCAGCACCCCGCAGGCATCCCAGTCACGGCCACGCTGCAAGCGCTGCAGCTGGCGCCGTGTGTAGCCGAACCCGGACAGGATCATCTGCGACAGCGCGGTGCCATGGGCAGACAGCTTGAGGTACAGCACCCCTTGTGGGTTGCCCGAAGCCTCCTGGGCGGGGGCTTCGTGGCGCTCCAGCACGGTTACCTGCCAGCCGCGCCGGGCCAGGCTGGCGGCGCTGCTGCTGCCGGCAAGTCCGGCACCGATCACCAGCGCCTCGCGCGGCCCCTGTGTCACCGCGGGGCGCGCGTACCAAGGCGCGCATGGGCCGGGCAGGGGGCCGACGTAGGCGCCGCTCATCACCTCCCACTTCTTGCCGATGCCTGGCACCTTCTTCATGGCGAAGCCGGCTTCGACCAGGCTGCGACGTACCCAGCCGGTGGTGGTGAAGGTACCCAGCACCGTGCCCGGATGCGATAGCCGCGCCAGTTGTGCAAACAGCTCCGGAGTCCACATGTCGGGGTTCTTGGCGGGGGCGAAGCCGTCGAGGAACCACACATCGATCTGCGCATCGAGTTGCGGCAACTGTTCCAGCACATCGCCTATCAACAGGGTCAGGGTGACCCTGCCACCGGCGAAGGTGAACTGCTGAAAGCCCGGGTGCACCGCCACGTATTGCTCCAGCAGCGGCTCGGTATAGGCGGCCAGTTCAGGCCACAGGCGCACTGCGCGGGCCATGTCGGCGTGGTCGAGGGGGTACTTCTCGACGCTGACGAAGTGCAGGCGCGCGTCGCTGTGTGCGTGCTGGTCGAACAGCTGCCAGGCGCAGAAAAAATTCATGCCGGTGCCAAAACCGGTTTCGCCGATCACCGTGCAGGCGTGCGGCGCCAGGTTGGCAAAACGCTCGGCCAGGCGGGTCTGGCCGAGGAACACGTGCTTGGTTTCTTCGATGCCTTCGTTGACTGCGAAATAGACGTCGTCATAGTGCCGCGAATGGGGGCGGCCCTGGTCGTCCCAGTCGATCTGGGCGTGCTGGAGGAGGGTGGGCATGGTGGGCTCGGTTGCAGCGGATGGCGGGATTTTATGCCATCCGGCTGAGCTGTGGGAGCGCGTTCATTGGTGAAGAGGTCAATACAGGCCGAAATGAAATCCGCTAGTCTTGCTTATCCATTGAAGGAGCCAGTGCATGTTCGAATCTGCCGAAATCGGCCACAGCATCGACAAGGAGGCTTACGACGCCGAGGTACCCGCTTTACGCGAGGCCCTGCTCGAAGCCCAGTACGAACTCAAGCAGCAGGCGCGTTTTCCGGTGATCGTGCTGATCAACGGCATTGAAGGCGCCGGCAAGGGTGAGACGGTAAAACTGCTCAACGAGTGGATGGACCCGCGCATGATCGATGTGCTCACCTTCGACCAGCAGACCGACGAAGAGCTGGCCCGCCCGCCCGCCTGGCGCTATTGGCGGGCCTTGCCGCCCAAGGGGCGAATGGGTGTGTTCTTTGGCAACTGGTACAGCCAGATGCTGCAGGGGCGGGTGCACGGGGTGTTCAAGGATGCCGTGCTCGATCAGGCCATTACCGGTGCCGAACGCCTGGAGGAGATGCTGTGCGATGAAGGTGCGCTGATCATCAAGTTCTGGTTCCACCTGTCCAAGAAGCAGATGAAGGCACGGCTGAAATCGCTCAAGGACGATCCGCTGCACAGCTGGAAGATCAGCCCGCTGGATTGGCAGCAGTCGCAAACCTACGACCGCTTCGTGCGCTTTGGCGAGCGCGTGCTGCGCCGCACCAGCCGCGACTATGCGCCATGGCACATCATCGAAGGGGTAGACCCGAATTACCGCAGCCTGGCGGTGGGGCGCATTCTGCTGGAAAGCCTGCAAGCCGCGCTGGCCCACAATCCCAAGGGCAAGCACCAGGGCAACGTGGCTCCATTGGGCCACAGCATCGACGACCGCAGCCTACTCGGCGCCCTGGACATGACCTTGCGCCTGGACAAGGCCGACTATCAGGAACAGTTGATCACCGAACAGGCGCGTCTGGCCGGCCTGCTGCGTGACAAGCGCATGCGCCGGCACGCCCTGGTGGCGGTGTTCGAAGGCAACGACGCCGCCGGCAAGGGGGGCGCCATCCGCCGCGTGGCGGCGGCGCTGGACCCGCGTCAGTACCGTATCGTACCGATTGCCGCGCCGACCGAAGAAGAGCGCGCCCAGCCGTACCTGTGGCGGTTCTGGCGGCACATCCCGGCACGCGGCAAGTTCACCATCTTCGACCGTTCCTGGTATGGCCGGGTGCTGGTGGAGCGGGTGGAAGGCTTCTGCAGCCCCGCTGACTGGATGCGTGCCTATAGCGAGATCAACGACTTTGAAGAGCAGTTGGTGGATGCCGGCGTGGTGGTGGTCAAGTTCTGGCTGGCGATCGACCAGCAGACCCAACTGGAGCGCTTCGAAGAGCGTGAGCAGATTCCGTTCAAACGCTACAAGATCACCGAGGATGACTGGCGCAACCGCGACAAGTGGGACGAATACTCCCAGGCGGTGGGCGACATGGTCGACCGCACCAGCAGCGAGATTGCCCCTTGGACGCTGGTGGAGGCCAATGACAAGCGCTGGGCGCGGGTGAAGGTGGTGCGCACAATCAACCAGGCGCTTGAGGCGGCGTTTGCCAAGCACAAGAAATAGCCGAAGGTGAGGTTGCCTGTTCTGGCCGCTTCGCGGGTTTACCCGCGAAAAGGTCAGCACAGGCAACACCTCCACCCAGCCATGCCCCAAAAGAATGACCTGATGAATTCTTTTCTCGGCACTCTCCACCGTCTCTGTCCTCCAACCCCGTAGAATTCAACAACCCCCACCACGGGCTTGATCGAGGATTTTATGCACACCACTTCTGGCCGCTGGGGCTATGGGCTGTTCCTGGCACTTCTGACAGCGCTGCTCTGGGGCATCCTGCCGATCAAGCTCAAGCAGGTACTGCAAGTGGTCGATCCGATCACTGTCACCTGGTACCGCCTGCTGGTCTCCGGCGGCCTGTTGTTCGCCTGGCTGGCGGCTCAGCGGCGTTTGCCGTCCATGCGCAAGCTGGCGCCCAGGGGCAAGGGCCTGGTGCTGGTTGCGGTGCTCGGCCTGATGGGCAACTACGTGCTCTACCTGATCGGTCTCAAACTGCTTAGCCCGGGCACTGCACAACTGGTGGTACAGATCGGCCCGGTGCTGTTGCTGGTGGCCAGCGTGTTCGTGTTCCGCGAGCGCTTCAGTGTGGGGCAGGGCATGGGCCTGTTGGTGCTGCTGGCAGGGTTTGGCCTGTTCTTCAACCAGCGCCTGGAAGAGCTGCTGACTTCACTGGGTACCTACACCACCGGCGTGTTGACCATCTTGCTGGCGACCAGCATCTGGGTGTTCTACGCCCTGAGCCAGAAGCAGTTGCTGACCGTGTGGCACTCGCAGCAGGTAATGATGGTGATCTACCTCAGCTGCGCTGCGCTGCTGACACCTTGGGTGCACCCGCTGGAGGCCTTGCAACTGACCCCGGTGCAAGGCTGGCTGCTGCTGGCCTGTTGTCTGAACACCCTGGTGGCTTACGGCGCGTTCGCCGAAGCGCTGGCGCACTGGGAGGCGTCGCGGGTAAGTGCCACGCTGGCGCTGACCCCGCTGGTGACCTTCGTTGCGGTGGCGCTGGCGGCGTTGGTTTGGCCTGAGTATGTGCATGCCGAGGACATCAACGCCCTGGGCTATGTGGGGGCGGTCACGGTGGTGTTCGGTTCGGCGCTGGTAGCGCTGGGGCCCTCGCTGGTTGCGGGTTGGCGGGCCCGCAGGGCGCGGTTGGCCTAGGTCTGTCGATTGCCTGTACCGGCCCTTTCGCGGGTGAACCCGCTCCTACGATGGATCGCCTCTCGGCGTAGGAGCGGGTTCACCCGCGAAAGGGCCGGTACAGGCTACAGAGCAGTCAGCCCTTGCCGCCCGGCGCCAGCATGTTCTCCGGCCGCACCCACTGGTCGAACTGTTCATTGGTCAGGTACTTCAACGCCAATGCCGCCTCGCGCAAGGTCGTGCCCTCGCTGTAAGCCTTCTTGGCAATTTCTGCCGCCTTGTCATAGCCAATATGCGGGTTCAGCGCCGTCACCAGCATCAACCCGCGCTCCAGGTGCGCGGCCATCTGCTCGGCATCCGGCTCGATACCTGCCACGCAATGCTGCTGGAAGTTGCGGCAACCATCGGCCAGCAACTCGATGGATTGCAGCAGGTTATGAATGATCACCGGCTTGAACACATTCAACTGCAAATGCCCCTGGCTGGCGGCAAAGCCGATGGCCGCGTCGTTGCCCAGTACCTGGCAGGCCAGCATCGACAGCGCCTCGCACTGGGTGGGGTTGACCTTGCCCGGCATGATCGAGCTGCCCGGCTCGTTGGCTGGCAGGCGCACCTCGGCAAGCCCGGCGCGAGGGCCGGACCCCAGCAGGCGCAGGTCGTTGGCGATTTTCATCAGGGCCACGGCCAGGGTCTTCAGGGCTCCCGCCAGGCTGGTCAGCGGTTCGTGGCCGGCGAGGGCGGCGAACTTGTTGGGTGCAGTGATGAACGGCAGGCCGGACAGCGCCGCCAGCTCGGCCGCGATGGCCTCGGCAAAACCCTGCGGAGCGTTCAGCCCGGTACCCACGGCAGTGCCGCCCTGGGCCAGTTCGCACACCGCCGGCAGGGTGGCGCGGATAGCGCGCTGGGCGTAATCGAGCTGGGCGACGAAAGCCGACACTTCCTGGCCGAAGGTAATCGGCGTGGCGTCCATCATGTGCGTGCGGCCGGTTTTTACCAGCTTGTGGTGACGCATCGACAGCTCGGCCAGCCCCGAAGACAGTTCGGTGACGGCAGGCAGCAGCTTTTCATGCACCGCCTGGGCTGCCGCAATGTGCATGGCGGTGGGGAAGCAGTCGTTGGAGCTCTGCGAGCGGTTGACGTGGTCATTGGGGTGTACTGGCGCCTTGCCGCCACGGCCTTTGCCGGCCAGTTCGTTGGCGCGTCCGGCGATCACCTCGTTGACGTTCATGTTGCTCTGGGTGCCACTGCCCGTCTGCCAGACGACGAGCGGGAACTGATCGTCGTGCTGGCCAGCCAGCACTTCATCAGCGGCCTGTTCGATCAGCCGAGCGATGTCGGCCGGCAGGTCGCCATTGCGGTCGTTGACGCGCGCCGCGGCCTTCTTGATCAGTGCCAGGGCGTGCAACACCGCGAGGGGCATGCGTTCCTTGCCAATGGCGAAGTTGATCAGCGAACGCTGGGTCTGCGCACCCCAGTAGGCGTCCTCCGGAACTTCGACCGGGCCCAGGCTGTCTGTCTCGATACGGCTCATTCTGTACTCACTCCTGTGTAGTTCGAAATCGCAGTTTAGGCCCTGATTCGACCGAGCGGTTCCGTCGCTCGTCGTGCCACTTGAGCACATCGCCACCACGGCGCAGAATGCTCTACTCTGAGGTGCCCGCCTCCCCCTCTTTGAAGGAAATGCAATGACCCGTCTCCGTGTCCTTTGTGCCGCCGTTGCCCTGGTTTGCGCCAGCGGCCAGGTACTCGCTGCCACCGCCAGCCACAACGCTGCTGCCGAGAAATTCCTGACCCTGGCCAACGCCGACAAGCTGGGCACCCCGGTGTACATGCAAGTGCAGCAGATGTTCGCCCAGCGTTTCGCCCAGACCAAGGCCCCGGCCGCCAAGCAGCCCGTGCTGGAAAGCTACCAGGCCAAGGCCAATGCCGCGCTGGACAACGCCATCGGCTGGAACAAGCTGAAGCCGAAGATGGTCGACCTGTACACCCGGACCTTCACCGAGCAGGAGCTGAAGGACCTGGTCAAGTTCTACGAATCGCCGCTGGGCAAGAAAGTGCTGCGTGAAATGCCCAAGGTCACCCAGCAGTCGGCACAGCTGACCCAGCAGAGCCTGGAGCCAGCAGTGCCGGTGGTGAACAAGCTGCTGGAAGACATGACCAAAGAGCTGGACCCGAACGCAGGCAAGGCCGCCGCCCCAGCGAAGAAGTGAGTACGCCGCAATGACCATGCAACAACGTATCGAACAGCAACTGGCCGCGCTGGCGCCGCAACACCTGGAAGTGCTCAACGAAAGTCACATGCACAGTCGTGGTCAGGAGACCCACTACAAGGCGGTGATCGTCAGCGAGCAGTTCGCCGGGTTGAACAGCGTCAAGCGCCACCAGAAGGTGTACGCCACCATGGGTGAGCTGATGGGCGAGATCCATGCCCTGGCCATCCACACCTACACCGCCGAAGAGTGGGCCAAGGTCGGCGTTGCACCGGCCTCGCCCGTGTGTGCGGGCGGCGGGCACTGAAACCGTTCTTTTGTTCTGGTAGAATCCGCATCACCCAAAGGGGGCCGCTTAGCGGCCCCTTGCTTTTTATGCAAACGTCAAACCCGGTCCGCCCCTTACGAGGGCAACCACCTGGAGATTCCGTTACATGTCTCAAGCCATCGTCGTCGCGGCGCTGTACAAGTTCGTCACCCTGGAAGACTACGTCGAGCTGCGCGAGCCGCTGCTCAAGACCATGCTCGACAACAACGTCAAAGGCACCCTGCTGCTGGCCCAGGAGGGCATCAACGGCACCGTGTCGGGCACCCGTGAAGGCATTGATGGCCTGCTGGCCTGGTTGCGCAGCGACCCGCGTCTGGTCGATATCGACCACAAAGAATCGTACTGCGACGAACAGCCGTTCTACCGCACCAAGGTCAAGCTCAAGAAAGAGATCGTCACCCTCGGCGTGCCGGGCGTGGACCCCAACCAGGCCGTTGGCACCTATGTCGAGCCCAAGGACTGGAACGCCCTGATCAGCGACCCGGAAGTGCTGTTGATCGACACCCGCAACGACTACGAAGTGGCCATCGGTACGTTCAAGGGCGCCATCGACCCGAAGACCGAAACCTTCCGTGAGTTCCCGGAGTACATCAAGGCCAACTTCGACCCGAGCAAGCACAAGAAGGTCGCCATGTTCTGCACCGGCGGCATCCGTTGCGAAAAAGCCTCCAGCTACATGCTCGGTGAAGGCTTCGAGTCGGTCTATCATCTTAAGGGCGGCATCCTGAAATACTTCGAGGAAGTGCCTCAGGAAGAAAGCCTGTGGGACGGCGACTGCTTCGTCTTCGACAACCGGGTCACGGTGCGTCATGACCTGAGCGAAGGCGAGTACGACCAGTGCCACGCCTGCCGCCATCCGATCAATGCACAGGAGCGCGCGTCCGAGCACTATTCGCCAGGTGTCAGCTGCCCGCATTGCTGGGACAGCCTGAGCGAGAAGACCCGGCGCAGTGCCATCGACCGGCAGAAGCAGATCGAGCTGGCCAAGGCCCGCAACCTGCCGCACCCGATCGGTTACAACTACAAAGCCGAGGCTTGAAGCATGTCTGCACGCCTGATCTATGTGATGGACCCGATGTGCTCCTGGTGCTGGGGTTTTGCGCCAGTGGCTGCGGCCCTGATCGCCCAGGCGCGTGAGGCAGGCGTGCCTGCCCGCTTGGTAACGGGCGGGCTGCGTACCGGCGGCAGCGCCCTGGACAGCTCCACTCGCAAGTACATCCTGGAACACTGGCAGGCGGTGGCTGATGCTACCGGCCAGCCGTTCCGCTTCGAGGGGGCCATGCCGGACGGCTTCGTCTACGACACCGAGCCGGCCTGCCGCGCCCTGGTCACGGCCCGCGAGCTGGATGCCGAGCGCGTCTGGCCGCTGCTGGCGTTGATCCAGCGTTCGTTCTACGAACAGGGCATCGATGTGACCACCGCGCCGCAGCTGGTCGAGCTGGCCTCGCAGTGTGGCTTCGACCGTGCCGCGTTCGCCGAAGCCTTCGCCCGTGCCGATACCCGCGCCGCCACCGCGGCCGACTTCGCCTGGGCCCAGGACCTGGGTATTGCCGGGTTCCCGACCCTGCTGGCCGAGCGCAATGGCCAACTGGCCTTGCTGACCAACGGCTACCAGCCGCTGGAGCGCCTGCAACCCTTGCTCGGCCGCTGGCTGCAGCAGGCCGCCTGTGCTTGATGTACCAGGGTCACCCGACCCGGTACCGGGCAAGCCATACACTGCGGGCGATCGACTGAGCTGGGCGGAAATCCGCCGCCTGGCCTTGCATCACAAGAAAAACCTCTGGTCCGCCAACCTCATTGCGTTACTGGCGGCGTGTTGCAGTGTGCCCATTCCGCTGCTGCTGCCGCTGTTGGTGGACGAAGTTCTGCTCGGCCATGGCGATGCTGCGCTGAAGTGGATGAACCATCTGCTGCCGTCCAGCTGGCAGGTGGCAGCCGGCTACATCGGCCTGATGCTGGCGCTCACCCTGTGCCTGCGCCTGGCTGCACTGGCGTTCAACGTTATCCAGTCCAAGCTGTTCGCCGGGCTGGCCAAGGACATCGTCTACCGCCTGCGCATCCGCCTGATCGAGCGCCTCAAGCGTATTTCGCTGAAAGAGTACGAAAGCCTGGGCAGCGGCACGGTGACCACCCACCTGGTCACCGACCTGGACACCCTCGACAAGTTCGTTGGCGAAACCCTCAGCCGCTTCCTGGTGGCCATGCTGACACTGACCGGCACGGCGGCCATCCTGATCTGGATGCACTGGCAGCTGGCCTTGCTGATCTTGCTGTTCAACCCGCTGGTGATCTACTTCACCGTGCAGTTGGGCAAGCGCGTCAAGCACCTGAAAAAGCTCGAAAACGACAGCACCGCGCGCTTTACCCAGGCGCTGGCGGAAACCCTCGATGCCATCCAGGAAATCCGCGCCGGCAACCGCCAGGGCTACTTCCTTGGCCGCCTGGGCTTGCGTGCCCGCGAGGTGCGCGATTACGCCGTGGACTCGCAATGGAAAAGCGATGCCAGTGGCCGTGCCAGTGGCCTGCTGTTCCAGTTCGGCATCGACATCTTCCGCGCGGCGGCCATGCTGACCGTGCTGTTTTCCGACCTGTCGATCGGCCAGATGCTGGCGGTGTTCAGCTACCTGTGGTTCATGATCGGTCCGGTGGAGCAACTGCTTAATCTGCAATATGCGTACTACGCCGCAGGCGGTGCGCTGAGCCGCCTCAACGAGCTGCTGGCGCGTGCCGACGAGCCGCAATACCCGGCCGCCAGCGACCCGTTCGCCGGGCGCGAAACGGTGGGCATTGAAGTGCGCGACCTGCGCTTTGCCTATGCCGACGAGCCGGTGCTCGAGCACCTCGACCTGTCCATCGCTGCGGGTGAGAAGGTGGCGATTGTCGGTGCCAGCGGCGGCGGCAAGAGCACGCTGGTGCAGCTACTGCTGGGCCTTTACAGCGCCCAGGCCGGGACCATCCGCTTTGGCGGGGCCAGCCTGCAGGAAATCGGCCTGGAAACCCTGCGCGAGAACGTCGCGGTAGTGTTGCAGCACCCGTCGCTGTTCAACGACAGCGTGCGGGCCAACCTGACCATGGGCCGCGACTGCAGCGATGATGCGTGCTGGCAGGCGCTGCGCATCGCCCAGCTGGATGCCACCATCGCCGCCTTGCCGCAGGGCCTGGACAGCGTGGTAGGGCGTTCAGGCGTGCGCTTGTCCGGTGGCCAGCGCCAGCGCCTGGCCATTGCCCGCATGGTACTGGCTGAGCCCAAGGTGGTGATCCTCGACGAGGCCACCTCAGCCCTGGATGCCGCCACCGAGTACAACCTGCATCAGGCCTTGGCGTGCTTCCTCAGCGGCCGCACCACGCTGATCATCGCCCACCGCTTGTCGGCGGTGAAACAGGCCGACCGGGTGCTGGTGTTCGATGGCGGGCACGTGGCCGAAGACGGCGACCATCAGCAGCTGATTGCCGAGGGTGGGTTATACGCCAAGCTGTATGGGCATCTGCAGCAGAGCTGATTATCTGGCTGCCTTCACCGGGCTTTTGGGAGCAACTGTCTTGCTCAATTTCTAAAAGCTGGCGCGATCCCTGTGGGAGCGGGCTTGCCCGCGAACACGGGCGAAGCCCGTGCCATCCACCGCGGTGTCTTCTTCGCGGGTAAACCCGCTCCTACAATAGCCAGCGCATACGCTGTACAAATTCCCCGATTCCTTGTCATAAAAATCCCCTCCACAGCGATGGCAAATGGCCTACGCTGTGCTTGTCTGGGTCGATTTACGCCTTATCTGCTCTGTGACAGGGACTCCATGAAGGGAAATCGCACACTCGAAGCGCCAAAGTTGCTCGGCATCACCTGGCCTTTCATCGCCGTCGTGGTCCTTCAGGTGGCGCTGGGCAGCCTCAGCCTTTATACGCTCTCGGCCGTGCGTGCCTATGTCGCGGGCGAAAGCCTGTGGTCCAAGGCGCAGAAAGATGCCATCTACTACCTCAGTCTGTACGGCGAGACGCAGGACGACAGCACCTACCAGCGCTATCGCCAGGCCATTACCGTGCCCCAGGGTGACCATCGTCTGCGCGAGGTGCTCGACCACCCCAGCCCTGATCTGGACGCCGCGCGACAGGCGGTTCTGCAAGGTGGCAACCACCCTGACGATGTCGATCGGATCATCTGGTTCTACCGCAACTTTCGCCATGTCAGCTACATGCAGACAGCCATCGATTACTGGGACATCGGTGACGACTATCTGGCCAAGCTGGATGTACTGGCCGGTGAAATGCGCCAGCGTTTTGCCAATGGCCCGGCGGATCCAGACACTGTCAGCGATTGGAAGGCCCGCATTGTCGCCATCAACGAAGGCGTGACCCCGGCGGCCAAGGCCTTCAGTGATGCCTTGGGTGAAGGCTCGCGCATGTTGCTGCGGGTGCTGCTGATCACCAACCTGCTGACCGCAATGTTCCTGATCGCCATTGCCTGGCGCCGCTCCAGCAAGCTGTTGGCCCAGCGCCAGGCCTTTGCCAGCGCCCTGCAGGAAGAAAAAGAGCGTGCGCAGATTACCCTGCAGGCCATCGGGGATGCGGTGATTACAACCGATGTCGAGGGCAATATCGGCTACATGAACCCGGCCGCCGAGCAGTTGACCCACTGGCAATCCGGCCAGGCCCAGGGCCTGCCGCTGTCGGCACTGTTCAGCCTGGTGGATGAACACGCCGAGGAGGACGGTCGCAGCTTGGTCGAGCAGGTGCTCAGCGGCAGCCTCAAGGGCGGCTCCGAGCATGCCCGGCTGATCCAGCGCCTGGACGGCAGTACCGTGTCGATCAACCTGGTAGGCTCGCCAATCGTCAATGATGGCCAGGTCAGTGGCATCGTGCTGGTGCTGCACGATATGACCCAGGAACGCCAGTACATTGCCAATCTGTCCTGGCAGGCAACCCACGACGCCCTGACCGGGCTGGCCAACCGCCGCGAGTTCGAGTATCGCCTGGAACAGGCGCTCAACGACCTGGCGCGCCAGGCCGGGCGGCATTCGCTGATGTTCCTCGACCTCGACCAGTTCAAGCTGGTCAACGACACCTGTGGCCACGCTGCCGGCGATGAGTTGCTGCGGCATATCTGCGCGGTGCTGCAGTCCGGCCTGCGTGAGGGCGATACGCTGGCGCGGCTGGGCGGCGATGAATTTGGCGTGCTGCTGGAAAACTGCCCGCCCGACCAGGCCGAGCGCATTGGCGAACAATTGCGCCAGATGGTGCAGAGCCTGCACTTCGTATGGAAAGGGCGGCCGTTCGTGACCACGGTCAGCATTGGCCTGGTGCACATGGCCCAGGCCCCCGGTACCCTGGAGGCTTCGCTGCGCGCCGCCGACATGGCCTGCTACATGGCCAAGGAAAAGGGCCGAAACCGTGTGCAGGTGTACCACGCCGACGACAGCGAGCTGTCCATGCGTTTTGGCGAAATGGCCTGGATCCAGCGCTTGCATGTGGCCCTGGAAGAAAACCGCTTTTGCCTCTACGCCCAGGAAATCGCCCCGCTCAAAACCTTCGAGGGCCCGGGCCATATCGAAATTCTGTTGCGCCTGCACGACGAAAGCGGCCGCACCATCCTGCCCAGCAGCTTCATCCCGGCGGCCGAGCGCTACGGCCTGATGACCGCGCTGGACCGCTGGGTGGTGCGCAATGTGTTCATGGTCATACGCCAGTGCCTGGAAGAAGGGCGTGAAGGGCCGTTGTCGACCTGTGCCATCAACCTGTCGGGGTCCAGCATTGGCGACGACAAGTTCCTTGAATACCTCCAGCGGTTGTTCGTCGAATACGCCATTCCGCCGCGAATGATCTGCTTTGAAATTACCGAAACCAGCGCCATTGCCAACCTGGGCAGCGCCATTCGCTTCATCAATGAGCTGAAAGGGCTGGGTTGCCGTTTCTCGCTCGATGATTTTTGCGCCGGCATGTCCTCGTTCGCCTATCTCAAGCATTTGCCCGTGGACTACCTGAAGATTGACGGCAGTTTCGTCAAGGACATGCTCGACGACCCGGTCAACCGGGCCATGGTCGAGGTCATCAACCATATCGGCCATGTGATGGGTAAGCGCACGATCGCCGAGTTCGTCGAAACACCCTTGATCGAGCAGGCCTTGCAGGAAATAGGCGTGGATTACGCCCAGGGCTACCTGATCGAACGCCCCCAGGTGTTCACCTGTGACAGTTTGCAGCGCCAACGGATCGCCGCCCGGCCTCTGTTGCAGCGAGCACCTGGCACGTTTCGCTAGTTGGAAATCACAAGGATCAAGGAGCTGAAAGTGATTGACGCATTCGTTCGTATCGGGCCTTTGATGGACCCCGCCAGTTACCCCCAATGGGCCCAGCAACTGATTGAAGACTGCCGCGAGAGCAAGCGCCGGGTGGTTGAGCATGAGTTTTATGCACGACTACGCGATGGCCAGCTGAAGCAATCGACCATCCGTCAGTACCTGATCGGTGGCTGGCCGGTGGTGGAGCAGTTTTCGTTGTACATGGCGCATAACCTGACCAAGACCCGCTATGGCCGGCATCAGGGCGAGGACATGGCGCGGCGCTGGCTGATGCGCAACATCCGCGTCGAGCTCAACCATGCCGACTACTGGGTGAACTGGTGCCAGGCGCACGGTGTGCACCTGCACGAGTTGCAGGCGCAAGAGGTACCGCCCGAGCTGAACGGCCTGAACGACTGGTGCTGGCGGGTGTGCGCCACCGAGAACCTGGCCATTTCCATGGCGGCGACCAACTACGCCATCGAAGGCGCGACCGGTGAGTGGTCGGCGGTGGTGTGCTCGACCGACACCTATGCGCAGGGGTTCCCTGAAGAAGGGCGCAAGCGGGCGATGAAGTGGCTGAAGATGCATGCCCAGTATGACGATGCGCACCCGTGGGAGGCGCTGGAAATCATCTGTACCCTGGCCGGCGAGAACCCCACCCTTGGGCTGCGCAACGAACTGCGCAGGGCCATTTGCAAGAGCTACGACTGCATGTTCCTGTTCCTGGAACGCTGCATGCAGCTGGAAGGGCGCCAGCAAGGCCGTATGCGGCCGGCGTTGGCTGCGGGCTGATCGCTTTCCTGTACCGGCCTCTTCGCGGGCTTGCCCGCTCCCACAGGATCACCGCAACCCTCAAGGACTGCGCCTACCTGTGGGAGCGGGCAAGCCCGCGAAGAGGCCGATGCAGGTTTATTGGGCGTTGAACGCCTGCCCGTTCACCCCTGTGCTGTCCGGCCCCATCAGGTACAGGTACACCGGCATGATCTCTTCGGGCAGCGGGTTGTTCTGCGGGTTCTCGCCGGGGTAGGCCTGGGCCCGCATCGCCGTGCGCGTGGCGCCTGGGTTGATGCTGTTGGCGCGCACCGGCGCCACACCTTCCAGTTCATCGGCCAAGGTCTGCATCAGGCCTTCGGTGGCGAACTTCGACACGCCATAGGCGCCCCAGTAAGCCCGGCCCTTGCGCCCGACGCTGCTGCTGGTGAACACCACCGAAGCGTCCTCCGACAGCTTCAGCAGCGGCAGCAGGGTGCTGGTGAGCATGAAGGTGGCATTGACGTTGATGTGCATCACGCGCATGAAGTTGTCGCCCGACAACTGCTCCAGCGGCGTGCGCGGGCCGATGATCGACGCATTGTTGAGCAGGCCATCGAGGCGGCCGAACTGGCCTTCGATCATGGCCGCCAGCTCGTCGTACTGGTGTGGCAGGGCGGTTTCCAGGTTGAACGGGATGACCACCGGCTGCGGATGGCCGGCGGCTTCGATCTGGTCGTAGACTTCGTTCAGGTTGGCCTCGGTCTTGCCCAGCAGCAGCACGGTGGCACCCAGTGCGGCATAGGCCTTGGCAGCCGCGGCACCAATGCCACGGCCGGCACCGGTAACCAGGATGACCCGGCCTTGCAGCAGGTCGGGGCGGGCGGTGTAGTCGAACATGGTTCTGTCCTTCGAGTTCGTGTGGGCGGCCTGGGGCTATCGTAGGAGCGGGTTTACCCGCGAATGCGTCCGATCAGGCACCAGTGTTGTCTGGGCTGGCGCATTCGCGGGTGAACCCGTTCCTACAAAAGGGCGGTGCCCGGTCATCGGTCTGGGTTCAGCACCCGCACAGCGCGCTGTCGATCACTTTGCGCAGTTCCAGCGGGTGGTCCACCACCACGTCGGCACCCCAGTTGTTGGGGTTGTCCTCTGGATGAATATAGCCGTAGCGCACTGCTGCCGTGCGGGTACCTGCGTCGCGGCCAGACTCGATGTCGCGCAGGTCGTCGCCAACGAACAGCACACTGGCCGGGTCCAGGTTCAGGGTCTTGCAGGCCAGGATCAGCGGCTCGGGGTCGGGTTTGCTGTTTTTCACGTGGTCCGGGCAGATCAGCAACGCCGAACGCTCGGCCAGGCCCAGTTGCTGCATGATCGGCTCGGCGAAGCGCACCGGCTTGTTGGTGACGACGCCCCACAGCAGGTTCCCTTTCTCGATGTCGGCCAGCAGCTCAGCCATGCCCTCGAACAGCTTGCTGTGCACCGCGCAGTCGCGCTGGTAACGCTCGAGGAACTCCAGGCGCAGGGCCTCGAAGCCGTCAGCCTCCGGGTCCATGGCGAACGCAGTGGCAACCATGGCGCGGGCGCCACCCGAGATCACGCCACGGATCAGGTTGTCGTCAACGGCCGGCAGCCCGCGGTCGGCGAGCATGGCCTGGCAAATGGCGATGAAGTCCGGCGCCGTGTCCAGCAAGGTGCCGTCCATGTCGAAGAGTACTGCTCGCAAACGCATGCTTATTCCTCGCGCAGGGTCTGGATCATGTAGTTGACGTCGACGTCACTGTTGAGCTTGTAGTGCTTGGTCAGCGGGTTGTAGGTGAGGCCGATGATGTCTTTCACCTGCAGGCCGGCATCGCGGCTCCAGGCGCCCAGCTCGGACGGGCGGATGAACTTCTTGAAGTCATGGGTGCCGCGCGGCAGCATCTTCAGGATGTACTCGGCGCCGACGATGGCCAGCAGGTAGGCCTTGGGGTTGCGGTTGATGGTGGAGAAGAATACCTGGCCGCCAGGCTTGACCATGCGGTAGCAGGCGCGAATCACCGAAGACGGGTCGGGCACGTGCTCGAGCATTTCCAGGCAGGTGACCACGTCGAACTGTTCAGGCATTTCCTCGGCCAGGGCTTCGGCGGTGATCTGCCGGTATTCCACCTGCACGCCGGACTCCAGCTGGTGCAGCTGAGCCACCGCCAGTGGCGCCTCGCCCATGTCGATACCGGTGACCGTGGCGCCGCGCAGGGCCATGGCTTCGCTGAGGATGCCGCCACCGCAACCCACGTCCAGCACTTTCTTGCCGGCCAGGCTGACGCGCTCGTCGATCCAGTTGACGCGCAGCGGGTTGATTTCGTGCAGCGGCTTGAACTCGCTTTCGCGGTCCCACCAGCGGTGGGCCAGCGCTTCGAACTTGGCGATTTCGGCGCGGTCGACGTTGCTCATTGAACAGTCCTCTGAAACTTCGCAAAATTGCGCCGGAGTATACCCGAGCGCTTGGCCGCGAGGGTCGCTATAATCGCCGGTTTTTGATATCCGAATGACGGGGAGAGGCGATGCGCGAGCGACTTTTGGCGGCGGAGAAGGTGACCGCGATCCGCTGGCAGGGCGGCGCCTTGCACCTGCTCGACCAGCGCCTGCTGCCGTCGGAGGAGCGTTGGCTGGCCTGCGACAATGTTGCGCAGGTGGCCGCAGCCATCCGTGACATGGCAGTGCGCGGTGCCTCGGCGATCGGTATTGCCGCAGCTTACGGCCTGGTTCTGGCCCTTGAAGAGCGGCTGGCCGAAGGCGGCGATTGGGAAATGGACCTTGAAGACGACTTTCTCACCCTCGCCGAGGCGCGCCCTACCGCCGCCAACTTGTTCTGGGCGCTGAACCGCATGCGCGAGCGTCTGCTGCGCCTGCGTCCGGAAGAAGACGTTCTGGCGGTGCTGGAGGCTGAAGCGGTGGCCATTCACGACAGCGACCGAGAGGCCAACCTGACCATGGCCCAGCAGGGTATCGAGCTGATCCGTCGCCATCAGGGCAATGCCCAGGCCCTGCTCACCTTCGGCAACGCCGGCGCCCTTGCCAGTGGTGGCTTTGGCACCGCACTGGGGGTGATCCGTGCCGGCTACCTGGAAGGCATGGTCGAGCGGGTTTATGCCGGTGAGACTCGCCCTTGGCTGCAGGGCTCGCGCCTGACCGGCTGGGAGCTGGCCAACGAGGGCATCCCGGTGACCCTTTGTGCCGACTCGGCGCTGGCCCACCTCATGAAGACCAAGGGCATCACCTGGGTGGTGGTGGGGGCGGACTGCATCGCTGCCAATGGCGACATGGCCGGCAAGATCGGCACCTATCAGCTGGCCGTCAGTGCCATGCACCATGGCGTGCGCTTCATGGTCGTGGCGCCGAGCACCAGCATCGACCTGAACCTGGCCACGGGTGAGGATATCCCGCTGGAGGAGCGTGACGCCGACGAGTGGCTGGACTTCGGCGGTACCCCGGTGTCGCCGGGTGTCGAGGTGTTCAACCCGGTGTTCGATGTAACGCCGGCCGACCTGATCGATGTGATCGTGACCGAACGCGGCATCGTCGAGCGCCCGGATGCTGCCAAGCTGGCTCAGCTGGTTTGCCGCAAGCGCCTGCACTGATTTTGTATCGCCTCACCGGCCTCTTCGCGGGCTTGCCCGCTCCCACTGGGATATCGCATGGCCTTAGGGCCGTGGTGAACCTGTGGGGGCGGGCGAGCCCGCGAAGAGGCCGGTGCAGGCAATACAAAAACCAGGTTTCAAGCGCGGCTGAGACCAACTGCCACCTCTCCCCACCGCCCCCGCGTTTGTGATAACATCCGGCAGTTTCCAAGACCGCCCATCACGGCGGCCTTCATTGCGCAGATCCATGGCACAACTCATTGATTTGTCGTAAGTCGTCGCACCCTTATGCGCTGCGGCGGCGAGCTTCGTTCGGCCCTTGATGGAGCTGCGAAGTTTCACCAGAAAAAGGAATCAGGCTTCTCATGGGCGAACTGGCCAAAGAAATCCTCCCGGTCAATATCGAAGACGAACTGAGACAGTCTTACCTCGACTACGCGATGAGCGTGATTGTCGGGCGAGCGCTGCCCGATGCGCGTGACGGCTTGAAGCCTGTGCATCGCCGCGTTCTCTATGCGATGAGCGAACTGGGCAACGACTGGAACAAGCCGTACAAGAAATCCGCCCGTGTGGTCGGTGACGTGATCGGTAAGTACCACCCGCACGGCGACATTGCGGTCTACGACACCATCGTGCGTATGGCCCAGCCGTTCTCGTTGCGCTACCTGCTGGTCGACGGCCAGGGCAACTTCGGTTCGGTGGACGGCGACAACGCTGCTGCCATGCGATACACCGAAGTGCGCATGACCAAACTGGCCCACGAACTGCTGGCCGACCTGCACAAGGAAACCGTCGACTGGGTGCCCAACTACGACGGCACCGAGCAGATCCCGGCGGTCATGCCAACGCGTATTCCCAACCTGCTGGTCAACGGTTCCAGCGGTATTGCCGTGGGCATGGCGACCAACATTCCGCCGCATAACCTCGGCGAGGTCATCGATGGCTGCCTGGCGCTCATCGACAACCCGGAAGTCACCATCGATGAGCTGATGCAGCACATCCCTGGCCCGGACTTCCCGACTGCCGGCATCATCAACGGTCGCCAGGGCATCATCGAGGCCTATCGCACCGGCCGTGGCCGCATCTACATGCGCGCCCGCTCCGAGATCGAGGACATCGACAAGGTTGGCGGCCGCCAGCAGATCGTGATCACCGAGCTGCCGTACCAGCTGAACAAGGCGCGCCTGATCGAAAAGATCGCCGAGCTGGTCAAAGAGAAGAAGATCGAAGGCATCACCGAGCTGCGCGACGAGTCCGACAAGGACGGCATGCGCATCGTCATCGAGCTGCGTCGCGGCGAGGTGCCGGAGGTGGTGCTGAACAACCTCTACCAGCAAACCCAGCTGCAGAGCGTATTCGGCATCAACGTGGTGGCCCTGGTCGACGGCCGTCCGCGCCTGCTCAACCTCAAGGACCTGCTCGAAGCGTTCGTCCGCCACCGCCGTGAAGTGGTGACCCGTCGTACCGTATTCGAGCTGCGCAAGGCCCGTGAACGTGGCCATATCCTTGAAGGCCAGGCGGTTGCGCTGTCCAACATCGACCCGGTCATTGCCCTGATCAAGGCCTCGCCGACGCCGTCCGAAGCCAAGGAAGCCCTGGTCTCCACGCCGTGGGAATCCAGTGCCGTGCAGGTCATGGTCGAGCGCGCCGGCGCCGATTCCTGCCGCCCTGAGGACCTGCCGGAGCAGTACGGCCTGCACGACGGCAAGTACTTCCTGTCGCCGGAACAGGCCCAGGCCATTCTCGACCTGCGCCTGCACCGCCTGACCGGCCTGGAGCACGAGAAGCTGCTGGCCGAGTACCAGGAAATCCTCGAGCAGATTGGCGAGTTGATCCGCATCCTCAGCAGCGCCGAGCGCCTGATGGAAGTGATTCGCGAGGAGCTGGAGGCCATTCGTGCCGAGTACGGCGATGTGCGCCGCACCGAAATCCTCAATGCCAGCCACGACCTCAACTACGGCGACATGATCCCGGAAGAAGAGCGTGTGGTCACCATCTCCCATGGTGGTTATGCCAAGACCCAGCCATTGTCCGCCTACCAGGCCCAGCGCCGCGGCGGCAAAGGCAAGTCGGCGACCGGCGTGAAGGACGAGGACTACATCGAGCACCTGCTGGTCGCCAACAGCCATGCCACCCTGTTGCTGTTCTCCAGCAAGGGCAAGGTTTACTGGAAGAAGACCTACGAAATCCCCGAAGCGTCCCGCGCTGCCCGCGGTCGTCCGCTGGTCAACCTGCTGCCGCTGGAGGAGGGTGAGCGCATCACCGCCATGCTGCAGATCGACCTCGAAGCGCTGCAGCAGAACGCCGACCTCGACGAAGAACTGGACGAGGCTGAAGACACCGTGCTCGAGGGTGAGCTGGTAGAGGCCGAGGAAGTCGACGAAGAAGACGGCGACACCCCGGAGTGGGTTGCAGAGCCGACCGGCGCGTACATCTTCATGGCGACCGCTTCCGGTACCGTCAAGAAGACCCCGCTGGTGCAGTTCGCCCGTCCGCGCTCCAACGGCCTGATTGCCCTGAAGCTGAAGGAAGGCGACACCCTGATTGCCGCGGCCATCACCGATGGCGCCAAGGAAGTCATGATGTTCTCCGACGCTGGCAAGGTCATTCGCTTTGCCGAGAGCGTCGTGCGTGAAATGGGCCGCAACGCCCGTGGTGTGCGCGGCATGAAGCTGGGCAAAGGCCAGCGGATCATTTCGATGCTGATCCCGGAGTCCGGCTCGCAGATCCTCACCGCCTCCGAGCGTGGCTTTGGCAAGCGCACCCCGCTGTCCAAGTTCCCGCGTCGCGGCCGCGGTGGCCAGGGTGTGATCGCCATGGGTACCAAAGGGCGCAACGGCCTGCTGATCGGGGCTATCCAGGTGCAGGAAGGCGAGGAGATCATGCTGATTTCCGACCAGGGCACGCTGGTTCGCACCCGGGTTGGCGAGGTGTCCAGCCTCAGCCGCAACACCCAGGGCGTTACGCTGATCAAGCTGGCGGCCGATGAGACACTGGTGGGCCTGGAGCGTATCCAGGAGCCGTCCGAGGACGAACTCGATGAAGTGATCGAGACGGACGAGGAGGGTGTCGAGGCTGTAGCGCCAGACAATGAAAATGAAGAAGCTGCAGGTGCCGACGAGGCCCCGCAAGAGTAAGTAAGCGTAAACCCGAGCGGGGCGACCAAGGTCGCCCCGTTTGACTGTGTAGGAGCGGGCTTGCCCGCGATGCAGGCGCCACCGATCCTGCATGGAATGTGGCCACCGAATTACGATTTTGTTCTATTTGGCAGAGCGAGAGTGGATGTGAGCAAACGAGCCTTTAACTTCTGCGCAGGCCCTGCCGCGCTTCCTGACGCTGTCCTGCAGCGCGCACAGGCCGAGATGCTGGACTGGCGTGGCAAGGGGTTGTCGGTGATGGAAATGAGCCATCGCAGCGACGATTACGTGGCCATCGCCGAAAAGGCCGAGCAAGACCTGCGTGACCTGCTGTCCGTCCCCTCCAACTACAAGGTGCTGTTCCTGCAAGGCGGCGCCAGCCAGCAGTTCGCTGAAATCCCGCTGAACCTGCTGCCGGAAAACGGCACGGCCGACTACATCGAAACCGGCATCTGGTCGAAAAAGGCCATCGAGGAAGCGCGCCGTTTCGGCAACGTCAACGTCGCCGCCACTGCCAAGCCTTACGACTACCTGGCCATCCCCGGTCAGAACGAGTGGAACCTGACCAAAAACGCAGCCTACGTGCACTATGCGTCCAACGAGACCATCGGTGGCCTGCAGTTTGACTGGGTGCCGCAAACTGGTGACGTGCCGCTGGTGGTCGATATGTCGTCCGACATCCTCTCGCGCCCGATCGATGTGTCGCAGTTCGGCCTGATCTACGCCGGCGCGCAGAAGAATATCGGCCCAAGCGGCCTGGTGGTGGTGATCGTGCGCGAAGACCTGTTGGGCCATGCCCGCAGCAGCTGCCCGACCATGCTCGACTACAAGGTTTCGGCTGACAACGGCTCGATGTACAACACCCCGGCCACCTACTCCTGGTACCTCTCGGGCCTGGTCTTCGAGTGGCTGAAAGAGCAGGGCGGTGTCGAGGCCATGGAGCAGCGCAACCGTGCCAAGAAAGACCGCCTTTACGGCTTCATCGATCGCAGCGAGTTCTACACCAACCCGATCAGCGTCAACGCCCGTTCGTGGATGAACGTGCCGTTCCGCCTGGCTGACGAGCGCCTGGACAAGGCCTTCCTCGCTGGCGCCGACGCGCGTGGCCTGCTCAACCTCAAGGGCCACCGTTCGGTTGGCGGCATGCGCGCCTCCATCTACAACGCCCTGGGCCTGGAAGCGGTAGAAGCGCTGGTAGGCTACATGGCTGAATTCGAGAAGGAGCATGGCTGACATGTCCGAACAGGAGCTCAAGGCGCTGCGCGTACGCATCGACAGCCTCGACGAGAAAATTCTCGAGCTGATCAGCGACCGCGCCCGCTGCGCCGAAGAAGTGGCCCGGGTCAAGACTGCCTCGCTGAAAGAAGGCGAGAAGCCGGTGTTCTACCGTCCCGAGCGTGAAGCTGCGGTGCTCAAGCGCGTGATGGAACGCAACAAGGGCCCGCTGGGCAACGAAGAGATGGCGCGGCTGTTCCGCGAAATCATGTCGTCGTGCCTGGCCCTGGAAGAGCCGCTGAAAATCGCCTACCTCGGCCCTGAAGGTACCTTCACCCAGGCGGCGGCCATGAAACACTTCGGCCACGCGGTGATCAGTCGGCCGATGGCGGCCATCGACGAAGTGTTCCGTGAAGTGGCGGCCGGTGCCGTCAACTTCGGTGTGGTGCCGGTGGAAAACTCCACTGAAGGTGCGGTCAGCCACACCCTGGACAGCTTCCTCGAGCATGACATGGTGATTTGCGGTGAGGTCGAGCTGCGTATCCACCACCACCTGCTGGTGGGCGAGAACACCAAGACCGACAGCATCACCCGCATCTACTCCCACGCCCAGTCGCTGGCCCAGTGCCGAAAGTGGCTGGACGCTCACTACCCGAACGTGGAGCGCGTGGCCGTTTCGAGCAATGCCGAAGCGGCCAAGCGGGTCAAGGGTGAGTGGAACTCGGCGGCGATCGCCGGCGATATGGCGGCCAACCTGTACGGCCTGACCCGTCTGGCCGAGAAGATCGAAGACCGCCCGGACAACTCCACGCGCTTCCTGATGATCGGTAACCAGGAAGTACCGCCGACCGGCGACGACAAGACCTCGATCATCGTTTCGATGAGCAACAAGCCAGGTGCCTTGCATGAGTTGCTGGTGCCGTTCTATCAGAACGGCATCGACCTGACCCGCATCGAGACCCGCCCGTCGCGCAGCGGCAAGTGGACCTACGTGTTCTTCATCGACTTCGTCGGCCACCACCGCGACCCGCTGATCAAGGCGGTGCTCGAGCAGATCAGCCAGGAGGCTGTGGCGCTGAAGGTGCTGGGCTCTTATCCGAAGGCGGTGCTTTGATTCAGGGGCCTTGGGGCTGCCTTGCAGCCCTTCGCGGGCATGCCCGCTCCCACAGTGAGCATGTGATGCCGATCTCTGTGGGAGCGGGCTAGCCCGCGAAGGGCCGCGCCGCGGCCCCAATGGCCCTCACAGGCTACCTAGATTTCTGAACAGGGTTCGCACCAGTGGTAAATGCAGCAAAAACCAAACCCGCGCCCATCATCGACCGCCTGGTCGTGGTCGGTCTAGGCCTGATCGGCGGCTCGTTCGCCAAGGGCCTGCGTGAAAGCGGCCTGTGCCGCGAAGTGGTCGGTGTCGACCTGGACGCCCCCTCGCGCAAGCAGGCCGTGGCCCTGGGCGTGGTCGACCGCTGCGAAGAAGACCTTGCCGCCGCTTGTGTGGGCGCCGATGTCATCCAGCTGGCCGTACCGATCCTGGCCATGGAAAAAGTCCTCGCGCGCCTGGCCCTGCTCGACCTGGGTGATGCAATCATCACCGACGTCGGCAGCGCCAAGGGCAACGTCGTGCGGGAAGCGCGTGCCGTCTTCGGTGATCGCCTGCCGCGCTTCGTCCCGGGCCACCCCATTGCCGGTTCCGAGCAGAGCGGGGTAGAAGCCTCCAATGCCACCTTGTTCCGCCGGCACAAGGTCATCCTCACGCCGCTGGCCGAAACCGACCCCGCCGCACTGGCCCTGGTTGACCGCCTGTGGCGTACGCTGGATGCCGATGTGGAGCACATGTCTGTCGAGCGCCATGACGAAGTACTGGCCGCCACCAGCCATCTGCCACACCTGCTGGCCTTTGGCCTGGTCGACTCACTGGCCAAACGCAATGAAAACCTCGAGATCTTCCGGTACGCTGCGGGTGGGTTCCGCGATTTCACAAGAATCGCCGGCAGCGATCCGACCATGTGGCATGACATCTTCCTCGCCAACCGCGACGCTGTCCTGCGCACGCTTGATACATTTCGCAGTGATCTCGACGCCCTGCGCGACGCGATCGCTGAAGGGGATGGGCACCAGCTGCTGGGTGTATTCACCCGCGCACGGGTTGCCCGCGAGCATTTCAGTAAAATCCTGGCCCGCCGGGCCTATGTGGACGCTATGAACGCCAACGATCTGATTTTCCAGGCCCAACCGGGTGGCCGCCTGAACGGGCGGATCCGTGTACCGGGCGACAAGTCGATTTCCCATCGCTCGATCATGCTCGGCTCGCTGGCCGAAGGTACTACCGAGGTCGAAGGCTTCCTCGAAGGCGAAGATGCGCTGGCGACCCTGCAGGCATTCCGTGACATGGGTGTGGTCATCGAAGGCCCCAACCACGGTCGTGTGACCATTCACGGCGTGGGCCTGCATGGCCTGAAGCCGCCACCAGGGCCGCTGTACGTAGGTAACTCCGGTACTTCGATGCGCCTGCTGTCGGGCCTGTTGGCCGGTCAGCCGTTCGATGTCACCATGACCGGTGACGCCTCGCTGTCCAAGCGCCCGATGAACCGTGTGGCCAACCCGCTGCGCGAAATGGGTGCTGTGGTCGAGACCGGCCCGTACGGCCGCCCGCCGCTGACCATCCGCGGTGGCCACAAGCTCAAAGGCTTGACCTACACGCTGCCGATGGCTAGCGCCCAGGTCAAATCCTGCCTGCTGCTGGCCGGCCTGTACGCCGAAGGCAAGACCACTGTCACCGAGCCTGCGCCTACCCGTGACCACACCGAGCGCATGCTGCGCGGTTTTGGCTATTCGGTCGACAGCAATGGCCCGGTGGCCTCGCTGCAGTCCGGTGGCAAGCTGACCGCTACCCGGATCGAAGTGCCGGCAGACATTTCCTCGGCAGCGTTCTTCCTGGTCGCAGCCTCTATCGCTGAAGGCTCCGAGCTGGTGCTGGAGCATGTCGGCATCAACCCGACCCGTACTGGCGTGATCGACATCCTGCGCCTGATGGGCGGCGACATCACCCTGGAAAACCAGCGTGAAGTGGGTGGCGAACCCGTGGCCGACCTGCGTGTGTGCGGTGCCAAGCTGAAGGGTATCGACATTCCTGAAGCGTTGGTGCCGCTGGCCATCGACGAATTCCCGGTCTTGTTCGTGGCCGCTGCCTGCGCTGAAGGGCGTACCGTGCTGCGTGGCGCCGAAGAGCTGCGGGTGAAGGAGTCCGACCGCATCCAGGTGATGGCCGATGGCCTCACCACCTTGGGCATCAAGTGCGAGCCGACCCCGGACGGCATCATCATCGACGGTGGCCAGATGGGCGGCGGCGAAGTGCATGGGCATGGTGACCACCGCATCGCCATGGCCTTCAGCGTGGCTTCGCTGCGCGCCAGTGCGCCGATTCGCATTCACGACTGCGCCAACGTCGCCACCTCGTTCCCCAACTTCCTGGCGCTGTGCGCCGAAGTGGGGATTCGCGTGGCAGAAGAGGGCAAGTCGTGAATTCAATGGCACCGGTTATCACCATCGACGGGCCAAGCGGCTCGGGCAAGGGCACGGTCGCCGGGCTGATTGCCCGCGAGCTGGGCTGGAAGCTGCTGGACTCCGGCGCGCTGTATCGCTTGCTGGCATTCAATGCCAGCAACCACGGCGTCGACCTGACCAACGAAGAGCTGTTGACCAAGCTTGCCGCCCATCTGGATGTGCAGTTCATCGCTGCCGAGCCCGGTAAGCTGCAACAGATCATCCTTGAGGGTGAGGACGTCAGCAACGTCATCCGTACCGAAACCGTCGGTGCCGGTGCATCGATGGTGGCCTCGCTGCCGGCAGTGCGTGATGCGCTGCTGGTGCGTCAGCGTGAGTTCCGCGAAGTGCCGGGGCTGATTGCTGACGGTCGCGACATGGGTACCGTGGTGTTCCCGGATGCGCCATTGAAGGTCTTCCTCACCGCCAGCGCGGAGGAGCGCGCACGTCGCCGCTACCTGCAGTTGAAGGGCAAGGGTGAAGATGTTAGTCTGTCGAGTCTGCTGGATGAGATTCGTGCGCGTGATGAACGCGACACCCAACGTGCAGTGGCCCCGCTGAAACCAGCGGCCGATGCCATTCAGTTGGACTCTACCGAGTTGTCCATCGAGCAGGTGTTGCAACGTATCAGAAGCGAGATCGCCCAGCGCGACCTTATCTGATAGCCAGGAAAGCAGGCAGGGGCACCAGTCAACGTCCTGCCGGCTTTCCTTTACTTAAAACGAACCCACATTGTCTGGAATGTGGTTATGGGCGTCTGTTTCGCCCGAATCTACAGGAATTAAAATGAGCGAAAGCTTTGCAGAACTCTTTGAAGAAAGCCTGAAAACCCTCAATCTTCAGCCGGGTGCGATCATCACCGGTATCGTTGTCGACATCGACGGCGACTGGGTTACCGTACACGCTGGCCTGAAGTCCGAGGGCGTCATCCCGCTCGAGCAGTTCTACAACGAAGCTGGCGAGCTGACCATCAAGGTCGGTGACGAAGTTCACGTTGCGCTGGACGCGGTCGAAGACGGCTTTGGCGAAACCAAGCTGTCCCGTGAAAAAGCCAAGCGCGCCGAGTGCTGGATTGTTCTGGAAGCAGCTTTCGCCGCCGAAGAAGTGGTCAAGGGCGTTATCAACGGTAAGGTTAAGGGCGGCTTCACTGTCGACGTTAACGGCATCCGTGCGTTCCTGCCGGGCTCCCTGGTTGATGTCCGCCCAGTGCGCGACACCACCCACCTGGAAGGCAAAGAGCTGGAATTCAAGGTCATCAAGCTGGACCAGAAGCGCAACAACGTTGTCGTTTCCCGTCGCAGCGTGCTGGAAGCCGAGAACAGCGCCGAGCGCGAAGCCCTGCTGGAAACCCTGCAGGAAGGCCAGCAAGTCAAAGGTATCGTCAAGAACCTCACCGACTACGGCGCATTCGTGGACCTGGGCGGTATCGACGGCCTGCTGCACATCACCGACATGGCCTGGAAGCGCATCAAGCACCCATCGGAAATCGTTAACGTTGGCGACGAAGTCGACGTACGCGTTCTGAAGTTCGACCGTGAGCGCAACCGCGTTTCGCTGGGTCTGAAGCAGATGGGCGAAGATCCGTGGGTAGCTATCACTGCCCGTTACCCAGAAGGTACTCGCGTACAGGCTCGCGTTACCAACCTGACCGACTACGGCTGCTTCGCTGAGCTGGAAGAAGGCGTTGAAGGTCTGGTACACGTTTCCGAAATGGACTGGACCAACAAGAACATCCACCCGTCGAAAGTCGTTCAGGTTGGCGACGAAGTGGAAGTCATGGTTCTGGACATCGACGAAGAGCGTCGTCGTATCTCCCTGGGCATCAAGCAGTGCAAGTCCAACCCATGGGAAGACTTCTCCGGCCAGTTCAACAAGGGTGACAAGATCACCGGTACCATCAAGTCGATCACCGACTTCGGTATCTTCATTGGTCTGGACGGCGGCATCGACGGTCTGGTTCACCTGTCCGACATCTCCTGGAACGAAACCGGCGAAGAAGCCGTTCGTCGTTTCAAGAAGGGCGACGAGCTGGAAACCGTCATCCTGTCGGTTGACCCAGAGCGCGAGCGCATCTCCCTGGGCATCAAGCAGCTGGAAGACGATCCGTTCTCCAACTTCGTTGCTGTCAATGACAAGGGCGCTATCGTCAAGGGCATCGTGAAAGAAGTTGACGCCAAAGGCGCCATCGTCACCCTGGCCGACGACATCGAAGCCACTCTGAAAGCTTCCGAAATCAGCCGTGACCGCGTTGAAGACGCGCGTAACGTTCTGAAGGAAGGCGAAGAGATCGAAGCCAAGATCATCAGCGTTGACCGCAAGTCCCGCGTTATCAGCCTGTCGATCAAATCGAAAGACGACGCTGAAGAGCGCGAAGCTATCCAGAGCCTGAAAAACGCTCCGGAAGCTGCTGCCGACACCACCATGGCTGCGCTGCTGCGCGAAGCAATGGCCAAGCAGAACTGAGTTCTGTTTGATCGGTAATAAAAGGGCGACCCTCGGGTCGCCCTTTTTTTGTGCTCCGCAATCAGGCGGCGCGGCGGATGGCACCGGCTTCGCCGGTGTTCGCGGGTAAACCCGCTCCTACACCGATGGCGCTGGATCACACTCGCCTCAGGCCGACGCACCCCGTTGTAGGAGCGGGCTTGCCCGCGAATCAGGCGGCGCGGTGGATGGCACCGGCTTCGCCGGTGTTCGCGGGTAAACCCGCTCCTACACCGATGGCGCTGGATCACACTCGCCTCAGGCTGACGTACCCCGTTGTAGGAGCGGGCTTGCCCGCGAATCAGGCGGCGCTGGCCTGCCTGAGTGGTAGACCATTCTTGAATTACTTCAATCTTGAATTTTTTTATTAAGTCAAGATCCACCCTGTTCAAATCCTTCCCGGCGTGCTACAAACTGGTTAAGCAATGATCTAGCTGCTTGATAACGAAGGGAAAAATATGACGAAGTCGGAGCTGATCGAACGTATTGTCACCCATCAGGGGCTGCTCTCGTCCAAGGATGTGGAGCTGGCCATCAAGACCATGCTTGAGCAGATGTCGCAATGCCTGGCTACCGGCGATCGCATCGAGATCCGCGGTTTTGGCAGCTTCTCGCTGCACTATCGCGCCCCCCGCGTAGGCCGTAACCCGAAGACCGGCCAGTCGGTCAGCCTCGAAGGCAAGTTCGTGCCGCACTTCAAACCCGGCAAAGAGTTGCGTGACCGGGTCAATGAAGACGAGCATGAAGAGGCCCACACCTGATTCCACAAGGAGCAATCTGATGCGTAACCTCAAGCGCGCCCTGGCGGCGGTGTTCGTGCTGCTATTGGCGGCTGTGGTGTTGTTCTTCGTGCTGGAGAACCAGCAAGCCGTGTCATTGGTCCTGTTCGGTTGGGCTGCGCCCGCCATGCCGGTTGCTGTCCTGGTATTGGCTGCCTTGGTCATTGGCCTGGCAGTCGGGCCGTTGCTGGGGGCTTACGGCGTGCAGCGCAGCAAGCGCAAGATCAGGGCTTCTGCGCGTGAGGCGGCATTGAACGGCAACTAAGGAAATTTCCTACACCTACTAAAGAAAGGTTCGCCTATGCATGCGTCGGTCGTCATGGAGTAATAGTCCACTTCATTTTCGGTCCAGGCGAGTGTGCGCAGCATGGAATATCCCAGCCTTTCCCATCACGGTGGTACCCGGGGTGTCACCGGGTCCTGTCACCAGCTGCACCTCGGCCCATCCACCAGTTTGCTGGTCGACTGCGGGCTGGAACAGGGAAGTGATGCGCCGCCCGGTGCAGCATCCGCCCCCCTCGGTTTTGATATCCAGGGTATTCAGGCTCTGGTCATCACCCATGTCCATCTCGACCATGTTGGGCGCATCCCTGCGCTGCTGGCAGCGGGTTACCGTGGTCCTATCCTGTGCAGCGAGCCCTCGGCCCGGCTGCTACCGCTGGTGCTGGAGGACGCCTACAAGCTGAGCATCAGCAGCGAGCCTGCGCAGGTGGCGCGCTATCTCGATTTCATCCGTGATCTTATCGTGCCGCTGCCCTTCGAGCAGTGGCACACGGTGATCGAGCGCCCTGGACTTGCCTGTCGTATTCGCCTGCAGCGTGCAGGGCATCTACTGGGTTCCGCTTATGTCGAGTGCGATATGCAGCATGAGCAAACCAACAGCCGGTATGTGTTTTCGGGCGATCTGGGCGCTTCTTGCAACCCGCTGCTGCGCCCGGTGCAGCCCCCGGAGCGTGCTGACGTGCTGGTGCTGGAAAGCACCTACGGCGACCGCCTGCACCCACAGGCAGGCGACCGCCGTCAGCGGCTGGAAGACGCCATCGACCGAGCCCTCGCCGACAAGGGCACCCTCCTGATTCCTGCATTCAGTCTTGGTCGCACGCAGGAGCTGTTGTACGAGCTGGAAGACATTCTGCACCGCAAAGCCCTGCTGAAGACTACCGGCCCGGCTCCGGACGGTGAGCCAATCGACTGGTCACAGTTGCCCATCATCCTCGATTCGCCCTTGGCTCAGCGCATCACCCGCGTGTACCGGGAGCTGCACGAATATTGGAATGCAGAAGCCAGGGCGCGTGTTGCAGCCGGGCGCGATCCACTCGGCTTCAGCCAATTGATCAGTGTTGACACCCATGCCCGCCACCAGCAGGTGGTCAATTACCTCAAGAGTACCGGGCGACCGGCGATCGTGATTGCCGGCAATGGCATGTGTTCGGGTGGGCGCATCGTCAATTACCTCAAGGCCATGCTGGGGGATCCTCGGCATGAGGTGATGTTTGTCGGCTATCAGACCAAGGGGACGCCGGGGGCGGTAATCCAGGCGAGTGAAGGGGCAGAAGGGTTTGTGCAGATTGATCTGGATGGGCAGATGTACGAAATTCGGGCGAAGGTGGTCACGGTGGGTGGGTTTTCGGGGCATGCTGATCAGGCGGGGTTGGTCGGTTTTGTCAACGCAATGTCGCGCGTGCCGGGGCGGGTTGTGTTGGTGCACGGGGAGCAGCGTGCGAAGCTGATTTTGCAGCAAGTTCTCAGGGCTCGCCGAGAAACGCATAACCCATGCTTTGAGGTAATTATTCCTGAATAAAGCGGGTTGGCCATTGAACGTTCACGCGCGCAGTTGTCTCAAACCTGCCATTTGAGTTTCGCCGCCCGACGGTGCAGTTGCTAAAACGGCGGTTGAACAGCCGACTGAAGATGCGCTCTCTGGCGCTCCTCGGGGGACAAGCTACATGAAAAAAACTCTGGTATTCTACGAGCCTCAGCTCGGGTCTGGAGCCTGGATGGCCAGGAATTGCCTCGCTGGGCGCGTATATTTATTGCTGCTGCACCCGACCGCAGCGGCTGTCAGATATTAAGATACATGTAGGTTTCCTGAGGTTTGAAACTTCAAGTGGCCGTTAAGGACTCAAATATGGAATTGATCCCGGTAATTTTATCCGGTGGCGTTGGTAGCCGTCTGTGGCCAGTATCACGTGAGGCTCATCCCAAGCCGTTCATGACCCTGCCAGACGGTCAGAACCTCATCCAGAAGACTTTCCTGCGAGCCGCCGACCTGAACGGTGTGGTTGAAATCCTTACGGTCACCAACCGCGAATTGCTGTTCAAGACCGAGGACGAATATCGCACCATCAACAAGCAGAACCTCAGCCAGGGTTACATTCTCGAACCCTTCGGTCGCAATACCGCCGCAGCCGTGGCCGCTGCGGCATTGCAGCTTCTGCAGTCCCACGGCCCTCAAGTGCACATGCTCGTGCTGGCGGCCGATCATCTGATCCAGAACGAAGCGGCTTTTTCCGAAGCAGTCAGCAAGGCCGTTCAGCTGGCAGGCGAGGGTTGGCTGGTCACATTCGGCATTAAACCCCAATACCCTGAAACCGGCTTTGGCTACATCGAGGCTGCGGCTGGCGGTGTGCTCGAAGGTGGGCTAAGAGTCGAGCGTTTCGTCGAAAAACCCGACGCCAAAACCGCTGAGGCCTATGTCGCTGCTGGCAACTATTTCTGGAACGCCGGCATGTTCTGCTTCCAGGTTGGCACTGTGATCGAGCAGTTCAGGGCTTACGCTCCTGATGTGCTTGAAGCTGTCGAGCGTACCCTCGAAGCCTCGCGCCGCTCTACCTCCAAAGGCTATAGCTGCCTGGCTCTGGATGCAGAGTGCTTCGCCAGCGTGCCGGACATCTCCATCGATTACGCCTTGATGGAACGCTCGAGTAAAGTGGCGACCATTCCGTGCGATATCGGGTGGAGCGATATTGGCTCGTGGAATGCTGTCAGCGAACTGACCCTGCCGGATGAGCATGGCAACCGCTTCGACGGCGAAGTGATGGCTTACGGGGCGAGCAACAACTATGTCAGCACCGAAGACCGCCTGGCTGCGCTGGTAGGTGTTCAGGACTTGCTGGTGGTAGACACGCCGGATGCACTGCTGATTGCTCATAAAGACCACGCTCAGGACGTGAAACATATCGTCAAGCGCTTGAAGAATGATGGTCACACCGCCCATTTACTGCATCAAACAGTGCACCGCCCCTGGGGTACTTACACCACCTTGGAAGATGGTGAGCGCTTCAAGATCAAACGCATTGTGGTCAAGCCCAAGGCGTCGCTGTCCCTGCAGATGCATCACCACCGCAGTGAGCACTGGATTGTGGTGAGCGGTATGGCCGTGGTGGTCAATGATGATCAGGAACTGATGCTCAACACGAACGAATCCACGTTCATTCGGGCGGGTCACAAGCACCGTTTGCAGAACCCGGGTGTAATCGACCTAGTGCTGATCGAAGTTCAAAGCGGCGACTACCTGGGCGAAGACGATATCGTTCGCTTCGAGGATAACTACGGTCGTTGCGACGCCTGATCCAGCCTCTCCAGTCGACCCCGTGGGCCTGATCCAAGCGCGGGGTCGATTTCGCTCGGCAAGCCTGTCGCCGACTTTCCCCTTTTTCGAATGGTGTTCGCTCAAGCGGCGCCGTATACAAGTGAGATGTATGTACCCACCCATTCAGACCCGCTGCTTCAAAGCCTATGACATTCGCGGCCAAGTGCCGGCTGATCTCAATGAGGATATTGCCTATCGTATTGGTCGTGCCTTGGTGGCTGAGCTGGGTGGGCGCAGCTACGTGGTAGGTCGTGACATGCGCTTGGAAAGTCCGACTCTTTCCCAAGCATTGATGAGGGGCCTTACTGAAGGCGGCGCCGACGTTATAGATATTGGCCTTTGTGGCACCGAGGAAGTGTACTTCGCTACCAGCCACTATCAGGCCGACGGTGGCATTATGGTAACCGCCAGCCATAATCCCAAAGGCTATAACGGCATGAAACTGGTGCGCGAGCAGTCGCGACCTATCAGTGGTGACACGGGCCTCAAGGATATTCGCCAGCGGGTGGAATCCGGTGATTTGGGGACCGCAGCCCCGGCCGCAGGCAGTGTTCGCCTGGCGTCCGACAAAAGCGCTTACATCGACCACCTGCTGACCTATGTGGACCTGGCTACCCTCAAGCCATTGAAAGTGCTGGCGGATCCGGGTAATGGTGCTGTCGGCCCGGTGCTGGAGTTGTTGAAGGCGCGCCTGCCACTGAAGCTCACTGTTATCAATGGGGAACCAGATGGCAACTTCCCTAATGGCATCCCCAACCCGCTGCTACCGGAAAACCGTGACCTTACACGCCAAGCTGTCCTGGATACCGGTGCAGACATGGGTATTGCCTTCGATGGTGATTTCGATCGCTGCTTCTTCTTCGACAATCAGGGGCGTTTCATCGAGGGCTACTATGTAGTTGGCCTGTTGGCTGAAATGCTGCTGGCCAAGCACCCATGCAGCAAAATCATTCACGACCCGCGCCTGACCTGGAACACCATCAAACAGGTCGAAGAAGCAGGGGGAGTGGCAATCCAGAGCAAGACCGGCCATGCCTTCATAAAAGAGCGTATGCGCGCCGAAGATGCTGTATATGGCGGCGAAATGAGCGCCCACCATTACTTCCGTGACTTTGCCTACTGCGACAGCGGTAACATCCCTTGGCTCCTGGTCGCTCAGTTGATGAGCGTAACGGGCAAAAGCCTGGGGCAACTGGTGGACGAACGTATTGCAGCGTTCCCGTGCAGTGGCGAAATCAACTACGAAGTGGAGGATGTTAAAGACACTATCGAGAAGATTCTTGCTCACTACTTGCCGCGAAACCCCAGCATCGACCGCACCGACGGTATCAGCGTAGAGTTCGCTGACTGGCGTTTCAGCCTGCGTGGGTCCAACACCGAGCCATTGCTGCGCCTCAATGTCGAGAGCCGAGGCGATCAGGCTTTGGTTGAGCGCCAGGTTGCACAAATCGCCGGCTTAATCAGAGGTTAATTATGTTTGGCATGATCAAAGGTATATGGAGCTATCGAGGCTTCATTATCTCTTCAATCAAGAACGAATTCATTTCACGCTTTGCGCGAAGCAAACTGGGCGGGCTGTGGATGATTATTCATCCCCTGGCCCAGGTCGCCATCTATGCGCTGATCCTGTCCAACGTACTGGCCGCGAAGCTGCCAGGCATTGACAATAAATACGCTTATGCCTTGTACCTGATGGCCGGCATTCTGGCCTGGAACCTGTTTGCCGAGATCGTCAGTCGGTGCCTGACGCTATTTATCGAGCAGGGCAATATTATGAAAAAGATGCGCTTTCCGCGTATTACGCTACCGGTTATCGTGGTGGGCTCGTGTTTGCTGAACAATGTCTTGTTGTTCGCAGCAGTGATGCTGGTTTTCTCATTACTTGGCCACTATCCGACGCTGCAGATACTTTGGCTAATCCCGTTGGTGATGATCGTCGTTGCATTAAGCGTTGGCATTGGCCTAGTGTTGGGTATTCTCAATGTTTTTCTGCGGGATGTCGGTCAGGTAGTGCCCATCGTGCTGCAGGTGTTGTTCTGGTTTACCCCAATCGTTTACATGGTCAATGTGATACCTGAACACCTTCGGGCCACCCTTAGTTTTAACCCCATGTATCCCATTGTTACTGCCTATCACGACGTACTCCTGTACGCTAAAGCGCCTGATTTGAGTCAGGCGGTTGTCATGACCGGGATTTCCTTTGGTCTGTTGTTGCTTGGCCTGTTCCTGTTTCGTCGGTCTGTGCCTGAAATGGTGGATGTACTATGAGCCTTTTGAGTGTCAGTGATGTGGGCAAAGCCTACAAAACGTACCGTTCGGAACTGCAACGAATCGCCCACTGGTTCTTTTTGCCCACTAAGGCAAGCAGTGAACACTGGGTGTTGAAACACATCAACTTTGCAATTGAACCCGGCGAAGCCATCGGCATTATCGGGCAAAATGGCGCCGGCAAGTCCACCTTGCTGAAGATGATCACCGGGACGTTGCAGCCGACCCAGGGTCGAGTGCAGGTCAATGGCCGAATCGCAGCCATTCTGGAGCTGGGCATGGGTTTCAATCCAGAGCTCAGTGGCCGCCAGAACGTGTACCACGCTGCGGGTCTGATGGGTTTCGATGTACAGCAGATCAATGATGTCATTGATGACATTGAAGCCTTTGCCGAGATTGGCGAGTACTTTGATGAGGCAGTGCGTACCTATTCCAGCGGTATGCAAATGCGCGTCGCATTTGCCGTGGCGACTGCGTTCCGTCCAGAAATCCTTATCGTCGATGAGGCGCTGTCAGTAGGGGACAGCTATTTCCAGCACAAGAGTTTTGAGCGCATCCGTGAGTTCCAGCGGCTGGGAACATCGCTTTTGATAGTGTCACATGATCGTGGCGCCATCCAATCGCTGTGCAGCCGGGCCTTGCTTCTGGAAAACGGTTCCATCATCAAGGATGGGCCACCAGAGCAGGTCATGGATTATTACAATGCCCTGATTGCCGAGAAAGAAAACAGCACCGTGCAAGTCAAGCAACTGGCTGATGGCACCGTGCAGACGCAGTCGGGCAGCGGCGAGGCAACTATCGGTACCGTTGCTTTGTACGACATGCAAGGCACGCCTGTCGAGTTCGTGGCTGTGGGTGACAAAGTGACCCTGAGCGTGCAAGTAGAGGTGCACGCGCCGATCCCTGAGCTTGTAGTCGGCTACGTGATCAAGGACCGTTTAGGCCAACATGTTTTCGGTACCAATACCCACCACTTGGGCAAAGCCCAGAAGGCGCTTGAAACCGGTGAAAAACTGGAGTACCGCTTCGACTTCGAGATGAATCTGGGGCCTGGTTCCTATTCTGTAGCGGTTGCCTTGCATGCCAATGAGGTGCACATCGGCAGCAATTACGAATGGCGAGACCTGGCGTTGGTGTTCAACGTGGTCAATACCTCAAAGCCCCAATTTGTCGGCATGGCTTGGGTTCCAACAGCTGTGGAGTGCATCCGGTGAAAAAACCTTTCTATCGCGCTTTCGAGGATCGCTACCGTGGCTCCACGAAACTGATCACCGAGCGGCTGCAGGTGTATATGCCGTTCCTTCATCCGCTGTTGGCACTGGATGACGAGCATCGTGCGATTGACTTGGGCTGTGGCCGTGGCGAGTGGTTGGGTGTACTGGCCGGGGAGGGCTTCAATGCAGTTGGCGTAGACCTGGATGACGGCATGCTGGAGCAATGCCGGATCGAGGGTTATGCCGTTGAAAATGCCGACGCCGTTGCCAAGCTTAAATCGTTGGCCGACGCCAGCCAGGTGCTGGTGTCCGGGTTCCACATTGCCGAACATGTCCCGTTCCCGGTTTTGCAACAGCTGGTAGGGCAGGCGCTTAGAGTACTCAAGCCCGGCGGGCTGCTGATACTGGAAACCCCCAACGCCGAAAACCTCATGGTGGGGACCAACAGCTTTTACCTCGACCCCAGCCATGAAAAGCCTATCCCCAACCTGCTACTGAGCTTTTTGGCGGAATACGAAGGCTTTGGTCGTAGCAAACTCGTGCGGTTGCAAGAGCTCTCACCACTACCCGCACACGAGGACATGCGCCTGCTGAATGTGCTCAGCGGTGTAAGCCCAGACTACGCGGTAATTGCTCAGAAAGATGCCCCGGAGCCGACACTTTCGGCCTTCGCCAGCGCCTTCGATGCTGAGTATGGGGTGACCCTTGAGGACCTGGCTGAGCGCTATGAAGAAAGGCTGGCTAGCAACTTCCAGCAAGTGGGCGAAAGCGTCGAAAGCTGCCATTCGGCATTGTCGCAAGTTAACCTGGAGCTGGGTCAGCACCAGGCAGCCCTTGTGGATTTGAGCCAGGAAGTCGAGCGTCACCGCGCCGAACTGGAGAGCCTCAAGCAAGTGGTGAACGGCCTGAACCACCATCTGTCCGATACCCAGCAACGGCTGGCTCTTGCTGATGAGCGTATGGCGGCGACGCAAGCCTGGATCGATAAGCAACAGGCCAAATCGCTGGTAGCTATCGTCAAACGCACAGCCAGGCCGCTTGCCATCAGGATGATTCGGTCGGTACTCGGCAACCAGGTGCTGCGACACAATGCCAACCAGTTGCTGCGCAAATTCCCCAAGCTGCACCATCAGTTGAAACTGTTCGCTCAGAACCGCGGGCTTATTGGTGGCGGTGCGTTCGCATCGGCGGCCATGGGCCACGTCGGGTTCCAGGCAGTAGATTACTCGAGGGTAAGTTTTGCCGTATATCCCAAAGCGCCGCTGCTGCCTGAAGGCTATTACCTGAAGGACGAGGCTGTCGCACCGGCGTTTAATGCCGTGCGGATCACGGGGCATATCGAAGGCCATTACAGCCTCGCCATCGTCAACCGCGGCCTGGGTGTGGCGTTGTTCGACATGCTGGAGGGCAAGCTCGCGTTCCAGCCCTACCATGGTAAGGCGTACGACAATGTCATCGAGATACCAGCCTTCCAGCAGCGGCTGACAAATGCAATAGGCCAACCGTTGGATGAAGCGTTGGAAGGGGAAGTGCTGTCGATTGTTCATCACTACCCCATGATCAAGGACCTGAAAGGCGCTGGCATGCGCCTGGTCATCTTCTTCTGGGAAGAAACCGCAATCCCGTACGAGACCATCAGCTTCATTAACGAAAACTTCGATGCTGTTATCGTGGCCGCTTCTTTCGTAAAGAAAGTGTTGCACGATTCTGGCTGTGAAGTACCGGTGGTCATCTGCCCTGTCGGGGTAGATCACATCATTACCAATGAAGTGGCACCGATTACCGATATTCGTCCCGCTGCCGGGCAACGGTTCCGATTTTTGCATGTATCGTCGATGTTTGAGCGCAAAGGCCCTGACGTGCTGCTTGAGGCCTTTGCCGAGGCTTTCTCCAGCGCCGATAACGTCGAGCTGTACATCAAGACGTTCCCCAACCCACATAACCGCGTACATGAATTGATCGCCAACCTCTCGGCTGATCGGCAAGACATGCCATCGATCGTGGTTGACGAAAGCCCTATGGACGACCAAGGCATTATCGCGTTGTATCGTTCCGCCCACACGCTGGTGCTGCCAACGCGTGGTGAAGGCTTCAACTTACCAGCGGCTGAAGCGCTGGCAATGGGGTTGCCGGTAATCGTCACCGGCTTTGGTGCGCATGTTGATTTCTGCACGCTTGGCACTGCCGAGCTGCTGCCGTTCTTGTTTGCCAAGTCGGGCAGCCACTTGGGTGCGGCCAATTCATGCTGGGTCGAACCGGACAAGCATACCTTGGCCCTCAAGATGGGCGAACTGCGCGGCAAAATCGTCGAAGGCGACGATGCACTCGAGCAGCGCCGGCGCCAAGGCATTGAACTTGTTCGCAGCATCTACACTTGGGAGCAGAGTGCGCAGGCGGTTTTAGCCAGTGCCAACTGGCTCAAACACGAAATGCCGGCGGCCGCCGCCAGCAAGACCAAACTGGTGGTGGTTTCTCCTTGGGCAACCAAATGCGGCATTGCTGAATACACTCAGGCATTGCTCAGTGAGTTCAAGCAGGACGATTACGACGTTCGCATCTACTGCGATGAGCGCACCACAGACACAACCTCCGATGTCTATCAGCCTGCCTGGAGGCTTTCCGACGCCAAATCGATGTGCAAGGTGTTGGCCAACGAGGGCTGTGCCGATGCTGATGTTGTTTTGGTGCAGCATCAGCCGAGCCTTTTCGCCCTCAATGATGAAGTTTGCGAGCGTCTGGCGCACTTGCACGATCAGGGCAAGGTTGTGGTGCTTGAACTGCACTCTACGCAGCCGTTGATTACCGACCACCGCCTTTCCGAGAGGGCCGTACGTTCGCTGCACAAGCTTGACCGCATCATCGTCCACAAGCCTGAAGACCTGAATAACCTATTGGTGCTGGGCCTGGCCGCCAACGTCATGATGATGGCGCACGGTGTTATCTCTCCGCTCACTGACGTGCAGCCGGCGGATGTCCGCGATGAGTTGGGTATCGCTCAGGATGACCTGGTCATTTCGTGTTTCGGCTTCATTCTTGCCCACAAGGGTATCGACACGCTGATCGAGACCATTCTGCCGTTGGCGCAAGAAACAGGCCGCAATGTTCACATGCTCGGTTTGCACTCCATCCTTGATGCGCGCAGCGAACAGACACTGGATGCTTACCGGGCCAGGGCGGTTGAGCTTGGTGTGGATGACAAGATCACCTGGGTTACCGATTTCCGCCCCATCAAGGAGTGCCTGCGCCTGATGAGCGCAGCGGATTACGTGATCTTCCCCTACAAGGAAACACAAGAAAGCGCCAGCGGTGCGGTAACGATCGGCATTACCACCCTCAAGCCGGTGCTGGTGAGCCCGATCCATATCTTCTCGGACATGGCTGAAGCCACCTTGCAGATGACCGGTAGCCACGCTGCGGACATCGTGGCGTCGATCGCAGAGCTTGAACGCAACCCGGACAAGGCTCAGGCGTTGGTGGCGCGACAGGAGCGATGGATTGACGACCGCAGTTGGGAGCGGGTTTCTGCCCGCCTGAGCGCTACCGTGCAGGCACTGTTGTTCGAAAACAACCACCTAGCCCCGATTGTGGAAAAGCACCGCCGACTCAGCCCGGGAATCAGCCCGGCAGCACCGAAGAAGTTGCTGGTGGATGTGTCCGAGCTGTACTTCCGCGATGCTAAGACTGGTATTCAGCGCGTCGTGAAGCGGGTAATCAATGAATTTCAGCGCGGTGAGGGTGTTGATTACCAGGTAATCCCGGTATTTGGCGTTACCGGCAAAGGGTATAGGGTTGCAAGTGGATATCCAGGCTCCAGTGCCTATGTGGCCAGCTTGAGCGAATGCCCGATTGAGTACTCGGCGGGGGATGTGTTCCTGGGGTTGGACCTGAGCGCGCATTTGTTCCCCGAGTTTGATGGCGAGCTCGAGCGCATGCGCCGTGCAGGCGTGGGTATCCACTTTGTGGTTTATGACCTGATCCCGTTGTTGCACTCAAGGTTTGCCTACCCCGGTATTGATGGCGCCTTCAACAACTGGATGCGTTCTATCAGCCAATATGCCGATGGGGTTGTGGCGATCTCGTCTGCGGTGGCTGCTGACGTTAAAGTCTGGTTGCAGCAGCACGGTGGCGGGCGTGTGATGCCGTCCATCAGTCATTTCCACCTGGGGGCTGATATCGAAGAGGTTCAAGGCCAAGGCAGCTCTACGCTGGAAGATACGTTCATTGACCAATTGAAAGCGGTGCCCACATTCCTTATGGTGGGTACGCTTGAGCCACGCAAAGGCCATGCACAGACTTTGGCTGCGTTTGATGTGCTGTGGGCCCAGGGTGTAGAGGTGAACCTGGTGCTGGTTGGCAAGGAAGGCTGGGCCGTCGAGCAGTTGGTCCAGCACCTGCGTGCGCACCCACAATTGGGCAAGCGCTTGTTCTGGCTGCAAGGGTTGAGCGATGCCGACCTGACCGAACTCTATAGCGCCAGCTGTGCGTTGATCGCCGCCTCGGAGGCCGAAGGCTTTGGCTTACCGTTGATTGAAGCTGCGCAGCACAAACTGCCCATCATTGCGCGGGATATCCCTGTGTTCCGCGAAGTAGCGGGGGAGTTTGCCTATTACTTTCAGGGCGTGTCCGCGGATGAGCTGGCTCACGCCATGAAGCAGTGGCTGGAGCTGTTCGAGCAAGGTGCCCAGCCGCTGTCGGATGAGATGCCTTGGCTACATTGGAGTGAAAGTGCAGCTGAACTAAAACGCCTGGTGTTGGATGTTACGGAAAATACTCAGCTGAAGCATAAGGCGCCTGCTCAAGCGCACTGATTGCGTACGCTTGGCCATCCATGAGCCCTGCAGTGCGGCGCAGCCGCACTGCAGGGCTTTTGCCATATGACTTGTATGAGGCACGCAGTAAACGCGCTTATCCGGCTACGGGCACAGCCTGGCGACGCTGGCGCAGATAGCGTTGAGCCGGGCGTTCCAGCCAGCTGTGGGTCAACAGGCTTAGCGGGATAAGGATGGAAAAGAACAGCAGCATGACCCATCCCTGGTAGAACACCGTACGTGGCAAGGCCAGCGCGTCGAAGCCTATGGCGAAGAGGATCTGCAGCGGGAAGTGGGTGAGGTAGGATGCGTAGCTGATGTCCCCGAGCCAACCCCAGTGCCGTGCCAGCCCATGCCAGCGGAAGCCCAGGGCAGCCAGCGCCGCCACTAGTAGCGGGTAGCACACGTACAGCAGCACGGTACCGTTCAGCGCGTCAGCCCTGTGAACCAACCAAACCCAGCTTGCAATACACAGCGGCACAGTGGCCACGACAGTGCCGGTATCACCTGCCCACCGCCTTAGCTGATTGAGCACGCTATAGGTGACGCCGCCAATGAAGAAGCACAGCACGCCACTGCCCAGCTTGTACACCTCAGGGTACAGGTAGCTGCCCAGCGCCAGGGCCATAACGGTCAAGGGCCATTTCCAGCGGCGGCAAAGACAGATCAGGAAAAATGCCGCATACAGCAATACTTCCACCGACACAGACCAGAACGGGGCATTGAACGACCAGCCTTTTTCCAGCCCCCAGGCAGGTACCATCAACAGGTTCAGGAGTGCGTGATACGCGTCGTTGAATGGGTAGACGAAGTAGCCGTCGCGGCCACCCGAATACGCCCATTGCAGCCCGGCAACGGCCATAAAGGTAACGA
>NZ_JBICLK010000083.1:0-506 GCF_043105275.1 Pseudomonas sp. TYF_14 | reverse complement strand
CTGCAGAGAAGTGTAATCAGCGAACAGTGCTTGAGAGAGCCGTTGGTGTTGCACTCGGACAACGGCACGCCGATGAAATCGGCCACTTTGCTGAGCAAGATGTACGAGCTGGGCATAACACCGTCCCGCGGCAGGCCGCGTGTCAGCAATGACAATCCATACTCGGAGGCGCTTTTCAGAACACTGAAGTACTGCCCGCAATGGCCGACCAAGGGTTTCGAGACCTTGGATGCTGCACGATGCTGGGTGCGTGATTTTATCCGTTGGTACAACCACGAACACCGACACAGCCGAATCCGCTTCGTCACGCCAGCAGAGCGTCATCGAGGTCAGGACAAGCAAATCCTTGCCCTGCGCCACGAACTCTATGAGCGCGCTCGAAGCAAGAATCCGGAGCGATGGTCAGGACGCACTCGCAACTGGGAGCCGATTGGTACCGTGCTGCTGAACCCTGATCGAGAACAACAGCACGTGAAGCAAGCCGCATAGTTGGATGGTTGACGCGA
>NZ_JBICLK010000082.1:0-114009 GCF_043105275.1 Pseudomonas sp. TYF_14 | reverse complement strand
AGTACAGTACAGTACAGTTTTGCCTTGTTATTTCCATTGACTGTACCGGCCGGTGACTCCGCATAATGACGCCTCCAATTCACCCGGAGGTGGCATGAGCAAGACAGTCCTGGTACTGGTGGAAACCGTCGACGATTACCTGCCTATGCTGGAGCAGGCCGGTTACCACCTGATCCGTGCCCCTTCGCCGCAACTGCGCGCCGATGCCATTCATCGCCACGCCGAAGAAATCGATGCGGTACTCACCCGTGGGCCGCTGGGGCTATCCGCCACCGAAATTGACGCATTACCCAGATTGCAGATCATCTGCGTGATTGGCGCCGGCTACGAGCAGGTCGACCTGGCCGCCGCCGCTGCCCGCGGCATAACCGTCACCAATGGCGCCGGGGCCAATGCCGCAGCCGTCGCCGACCACACCCTGGCCCTGCTGCTGGCGCTGCTGCGCGACATCCCCCGTGCCGATGCCAGCACGCGGCGCGGTGAATGGAACCGGGTGATCAGCCCCTCCGTGAGTGGCAAGCGCCTGGGCATTCTCGGCCTCGGCGCAGTGGGGCTGGCGATCGCCAAGCGGGCCCACTTGGGCTTCGACATGCACGTCAGCTACCACAGCCGCACAGCACGCCAGGATGTGCCCTATGCCTGGTACGACAGCCCCCGACACTTGGCTGAAGCCGTCGACATTCTGGTGGTGGCCACCCCCGGTGGCGCCAACACCCGGCATCTGGTCGATGCCCACGTCCTTCAGGCCCTGGGGGCTGAAGGCTATCTGGTGAACATCGCCCGTGCCAGCGTGGTCGACACCCAGGCCCTGATTGCTGCATTGCAGCGTGGCCAGCTGGCTGGCGCCGCGCTGGATGTATTCGATGACGAGCCGACAGTGCCCGATGCACTCAAGGCCTTGCCCAACACCGTGCTCACACCCCACGTGGCTGGCCAGTCGCCAGAAGCCGCGCGCGACACGGTGGACTTGGTGCTGCGCAACCTGCAGGCGTTCTTTGCCGGTGAGCCAGTTTTGACCCCGGTACGCCCTTAACCCTTTTTCCAGATATCTGCCTGGCAGCGCCCGGGCAACAAGGAGTGTGTGCATGCAACTTGAAATCTTCCAGGTCGATGCCTTTTCCACTGAACCGTTCGGTGGCAACCCGGCCGCAGTGATCCCGCTGGACAGCTGGCTGCCGGACGATGTGCTGCAGCGCATCGCTGAAGAAAACAACCTGTCAGAAACAGCCTACTTCGTGCGCAAAGGCGAAACGTTCGACCTGCGTTGGTTCACCCCCACCGTGGAAGTCGACCTGTGCGGCCATGCTACCTTGGCCTCGGCTTACGTGCTGTTCGAGCAACTGGGTGAGCAGGCGCAAGTGCTTCGCTTCAATACCCGCAGTGGCGAGTTGCGCGTCAGCCGTGGCGCTGATGGCCTGCTGGCCATGGACTTCCCCGCCAAACAACCCGTAGCGGTCGACATGCCAGCGGGCCTTTTGCAGGCGCTGGGCTTGAGCCAGGCGAAGGCGGTGTACCTTAGCGACGATTATGTCGTGGTGATCGATGACGCCATGCTGCTCGAAACGTTGAAACCAGACTTTGTTGCGCTGTCGGCCTTCGACGTCCGTGGCATTGCCGTGACCGCGGCAGGGCGTGGCTTTGACTTCGTCACCCGCTGGTTCGGCCCGCGGGTTGGTGTGAATGAAGACCCGGTAACCGGTTCGGCACACACCTCGCTGGCGCCGTTATGGGCCCAAAGGCTGGGCAAGAACGTGCTGAGCTGCGAGCAGGGCGGGGCACGCAAAGGGCAGTTGCAGTGCGAAGTGCCGGGCAATGGCCGCGTGATCATCAGTGGGCGGGCGGCGTTGTACCTGCGGGGCAATGTGTACATCTAGTACGGCGTGCGATGCCCTGGGTGGCTTCTATAATTGCAGGCCCATCTTTCCGTTCAAGGAGCCACCCATGGCCCTGGAAAAACACGGCACCTGCCTGTGCGGCGACACGCGGCTGACGGTCACCGTCGACAATACCCATATCAGCGCTTGTCATTGCAGCATGTGCCGCAAGTGGACCGGCGGCCCGCTGCTGGTGGTGCACTGCAGCAAGCCTCCGCTGATCGAAGGGCGTGCGCCCAGCGTCTATGATTCGTCCGACTGGGCCCAGCGTGCTTTCTGTGGCCGCTGTGGTACGCACCTGTACTACCGGCTCAAGGCCAACGACTTCCATGCCGTGCCGGTCGGCCTGCTTGATGGCGACCAAGCCTGGGATTTCGACCTGCAGATCTTCGTCGAAGAGAAACCCGCGTGGTACTGCTTCGCCAATCAGACCAAGGAGCTGTCCGGCCAAGAGGTGTTCGAGCAGAACAGCTGATTCAACGTCATGTCTGTACGGAGGCATTCCGTCGGCGAATGCCTCCGTACAATTCTGCGTGAACTTGCCAAACCGGTGCATTCCTGAGAAAAGGGCGGTTTTGTTTTTCAGCGTTTGGAGTGTACCCGTGAGCCAAGAACTGCAGATCATCGACCTGGTCGAGGGAGACGGCAAAGCCGCCGTCAAAGGTGCCCTGATCACCACCCAGTACACCGGCTGGCTGGCCGATGGCAGCGAGTTCGACTCGTCCTGGTCGCGCGGTAAGCCGTTCCAGTGCGTGATCGGTACCGGCAGGGTAATCAAAGGCTGGGACCAAGGCCTGATGGGCATGCGTGTTGGCGGCAAGCGCAAGCTGCAGGTACCGGCACACCTGGGGTATGGCGAACGCAGCGTAGGGGCGATCCCGCCGAATTCGGACCTGACCTTCGAGATCGAACTGCTGGAAGTGCTCACGCGGGATGATTGAGTGGTCACGTTGCAACCCGAGGTTCTTGCACCTTACACAATTGCGCAACACCCAGCCCCTAACCTAGGCCTTGCCTAGGGAACGGCATTCACCTCCAGGGAGGAACCAAACGGGTTCGGGGCACTCTGACCCTCACGCGTTGCCAAGGATGGCATTCACTGCACGGGCGCCCTGCAACTGGCCGGGCGATGTGGCGGGTAAACCCGATATTCTCTGCCACACGAGCCTGCCTTGATGAAGTTGCCAACATTCTTTCGCCGTCGTCGTCACTTGCTGCTGAGCCTGGTGCTCACTGCCATCGCCGCGCCGTTGGCGCTGGAGGCTGTCGAAAGCCGGGCACAACCGGTGGATGGCACCCAGACCCTGGTGTTTCTGCGTCATGGCGAGAAGCCGGGCGAAGGGCTCGGGCAGTTGAACTGCCAAGGTCTCAACCGTGCGCTGGACCTGGCCAGTGTACTGCCCGAGCGCTTTGGCAAGGCCGACTACGTGTTTGCCGCCAACCCCACGCGGCATGTCGAGGAAGGCAGCCGGGACGAAAGCTACAGCTACATCCGCCCATTGATGACCATCACCCCCAGTGCCATCCGCCTCGGCTTGCCGGTGAATATCGACTACGGCGCCAACGACACCGCTGAACTGGCCGATGAGTTGCTGAGCGACAAATACCGCAATGCGACCATCTACACGGCCTGGTCCCACGGCTACCTGCCGGAACTGATCAACACCGTGGCCGGAAAGGCCCTGGGGGAGGAGCGGGTGATCACCGAGGACTGGAGCGGCGAAGACTTCGACACCCTCTACGTATTGACCCTGACCTGGCGCGATGGCAAAGCCAGCCTGCTGAGCCGCAATGTGCGCCAGGGCCTGAATGACGGTGCGCATAGCTGCCCGACCTGATCCGCTGGTACTGTTTGGCAAGGAAGCCGGAACAGGGATGAGCGATGAAGCAGCGGGTAACGGTGATCGGTGGTGGAGTGGTGGGCCTGGCGACGGCTTACGCGCTGGTTCGGGAAGGGTGGTCGGTTGACCTGATCGAGGCCCGCGACAGCCTGGCGTCGGCCACCAGCTTCGCCAATGGCGGGCAATTGTCCTATCGCTATGTGGCGCCGCTGGCTGATGCCGGGGTGCCGTGGCAGGCGCTGGGCTGGCTGTTGCGGGGCGAGTCGCCATTGCGCTTGCGCTTGCGCATGGACCCGGCCCAGTGGCGCTGGCTGCTGGCATTCACCCTGGCTTGTAGGCGTAGCGTCAATCGCCGTAATGCCGGGCAATTGCTTGAGCTGGCGCTGTGCAGCCAGGCCGTTCTGGCGCAATGGCGCGAAGACCATAACCTGGGAGATTTCGGCTGGCGGCGCAATGGCAAGCTGGTGGCTTTTCGCAGTGAACGGGCCTTTGCCCAAGGCCGGGAACAGTTGACGGACCCGGCCAGTCAGCAGGTGCTGGCGGCTGCCGAGCTGCGCGGGCTGGAGCCTGCCCTGGATGGCGCACCGTTTGTGGGGGGCGTGTTCACGGCGGGCGAAGAGGTTGGCGATTGCCACGTGTTTTGCTTGCGGCTGGAGGCGCTGTTGCGCGCGTCGGGCCAGTGCCGTTTCCTGCTTGGCCGGCCGGTGACGCAATTGGTTCAGCGCCAGGGCCAGGTCGTGGCACTGCAACTGGGCGATCAGCAGCTGGACGTGGAGCAGTTGGTGCTGTGTGCCGGGCATCGCGGCCCAGGCTTGGCATTACCGGGGGTGCAGATACCGGTTTACCCGTTGAAGGGCTACAGCCTGACCGCACCGATCAGCACCGGGCACCTGCCCCCGGAGGTGAGCCTTACTGACTATGAGCGCAAAATCGTCTATGCACGCCTGGGGCAGCAGCTGCGGGTAGCGGCGATGGTGGACATTGTCGGCTTCGACGAGTCGGTGGACATGCGCCGTTTGCAGAGCATGCGGCGGCTGGCGCTGGAGACGCTGCCAAGGGCGGCGGATTATGGCCAGGCGGTGGAATGGGCGGGGATGCGACCAGCGACACCGACCGGGGTGCCGATCATAGGTGGGACAGTGTACCGCAACCTGTGGCTGAACCTGGGGCATGGGGCGTTGGGATTCACCTTGGCCTGTGGCAGTGCGCAGCGTTTGGCCAGGATGATGCGTTAAGCGGGCCGGCCTCTTCGCGGCTAAAGCCGCTCCTACGAGGACCCCACGGTATTCAGGCTTGTGCTGGTCCGGTAGGAGCGGCATCAGCCGCGAAGAGGCCGGTACAGGCGAAGGATGTCTAGCGGCCGAAGCGCATCGGCCAGCCCACCACTTTCTTCGCCCGTGGCGTCGCGTAGGTGCGCACTTTGGACGTGCTCAAACCCATGCGCACCAGCGATTCGGCAATGGTCACCGCTGCACTCACACCATCCACCACCGGCACGCCGGTGCGTTGGCGAATCTGCTCGTCCAGCCCGGCCATGCCGCCACAACCCAGGCAGATCACCTCGGCCTTGTCGTCGCGCACGGCGCGTTCGGCCTGCTCGACAATCGCCTCTACGGCCCGCAGCGGGTCGGCTTCCAGTTCCAGCACCGCCAGCCCGCTGGCTCGCACCGAGGCGCAGCGGTCATACAGGCCCGAGAGCTTCAGGCGGTCCTCGATCAGTGGCACGGTGCGGTCGAGCGTGGTTACTACGGAATAGGCGTGGCCCAGGTACATTGCCGTGCTGGCGGCGGCGTCGGTAATGTCCACCACAGGCACGTTGAGCAGTTCCTGCAGGCCTTCGCGGCCATGTTCGCCATAACCGGCCTGGATCACGGCATCGTAAGGCCCTTCAAAGGCCAGTACCCGGTCCATCACCGCGATGGCCGCCAGGTAGCTCTCGAAATTGCCCTCCACCGATTCGGCGCCAAACCAGGGTGTCAGGCCGACGATTTCGGTACCGGGTGCGGCCACCGCACGGGCCTGTTCGGCAATGGCGTGGGTGATGGCTTCGGTAGTGTTGACGTTGGCGATCAGAATACGCATGGGCAGTCCTCCTTGATCAATGGCCGCTGTGGTCGACGGCGATGCACTCGCCGCTGACGTCGTGGTAATGGCGGTTACGTGGCGCGATAAGCAGGTACAGGGCGGCGGCGATGCCGGCACCAATCAGCCAGGAGAACGGCGCGATGCCCTGGAAGTTGGGCACCAGGGCCAGCACGATGGCCAGCAGTGCGGCCGGCACGAAGGCGGCCACGGCGCGCAGGTTGATGCCCTTGCTGTAGTGATAGGCGCCGGCCGGGTGCTCGGTATACAGCTCCGGCACGTTGATGCAGCCTTTGCGCAGCAACCAGTAGTCGGACATGATCACGCCGTACAGCGGGCCTAGCAGGGCGCCCAGGCCCGACAGGAAGTACACGATCACCAGCGGGCTGTTGTACAGGTTCCAGGGCAGGATCAGCACCGCCAGGGTGGCGCTGATCAGCCCGGCACGGCGGAAGTTCAGGTGGCGCGGCGCCAGGTTGCTGAGTACGAAAGCCGGGGCGACGAAGTTGGCCATGATGTTCACCGCTACGGTGACGATCAGGAAGGCCAGGCAGCCGAGCACCAGGAATGGCGTGCTGGGTATGGCGGCGACGATCTGCGTCGGGCTGTCGATGATCTGGCCGTTGATCTGGAATTGCGCGCCGCACAGCACCACGGTGATCACGGCGAATACCAGGATGTTTACCGGCAGGCCCCAGAAGTTGCCCACGCGGATGGTCTTGCGGCAAGGCGAGGAGCGGGCGAAGTCACAGAAGTTCAGCACCAGGGTGCCGTAGATCGCCAGCCACAGTGCGCCGCCGGCAAAGATGTTGCGCCACATCTCGTAGCCGGTCAGCGGCGTAGCCACCGACCAGGCAATGCGCGCGTCGGCCTTGAAGTACATGAACACCGCCAGTGCGGCGACGGTCAGCAGGATCACAGGCCCGGCAAAGGCCTCGTAACGGCGCACCATCTCCATGCCGTAGGCCAGGATCACCAGCTGCACCAGCCAGATCGACACGAAACACACCCAGCCCAGGCTCGACAGGCCGAGGATGCTGTCGTGGTCGTAGGCTGCTATTTGCGGCCAAACGGCGGTGAGCAGCACCCGCAGCACCACCGATGCCAGGTAGGTCTGGATGCCGAACCAGGCGATGGCGATGACGGCACGGATCAGCGCCGGGATCTGCGCGCCGTGGATGCCGAAGGCAATGCGGCTGATGACCGGGAACGGTACCCCGGTTTTCTGCCCCATGTAACCCGACAGGTTCATGAAGAAGTACACCAGTGCCGCGCCGATGGCCAGCGACAGCAGAATTTGCCAGCCACCCAGGCCGAGGGCGAACAAGCCCATGGCGAACGAATAGTTGGCGATATTGTGCACATCGTTTGTCCACAGCGCGAAGATGCTGTAGCCGCCCCAGCGACGGCCTTCCATACGCGTTGGCGCGAGGTCGCGGTTATGCAGGCGCGGGCTGAGAACAAGGTCCGGCTGGTGGCCGGCAAGCGTGGACGCGGGGTGTGTGCTGGCGACGGATAGTTCAGGGGCAAGGTCGAGGCTGCTACTCATTCCGGCGGGCTCCTGATGCACTTGGACTGCGATGAGCGGGCATGCGCACGGGCTCGCCATCTCGTCGGTGCAGCGTTGGCATCACAGGGTTGTGGGCGCGGCGGCTGACATTGGGGTCGGCGTCGCGGATTCTTGTGTATCTATGTTTTGTTTAAGTTGTATACAAAACACGAACACAAAAAAGCGAGTTCCATGCCAAGGGAAGAGCAGGTTTCAACAGGCGATGATTTCGAACTTATCTTGTTAAAAGGTAAGTTAATGAAATACAGAGAATATAAGTTGACCGTATGAACAAGTTTAAATTTTTGAAAGATTGATTAGTTGATCAATTGGTCAAAATAACGGGAGGAAAGTGTGTAACGAATTGGGGCGCTACTGAAGAAAGTGCACACAAAAATGGCACCTATGGTTACGTTTTTGTCTACAAAAAATACTCAGCTTTTCCTGTACTGGCCTCTTCGCGGGCACGCCTGCGAAGAGGCCAGCACAGGAGCCAATCAATCCATTGGCGGCAACCGCCGCTTGACCGGGGTCTTCTTGATGATCGCGGTATTGGTCTCGGCCAGCACATTCATGAGGTCGAGCAGGGTGTCCAGCTGCTCCATCGAGCGCACATGCAGTCGGGCGACGAAGCAGTCTTCGCCAATGACCTTGTCGCATTCGGTGAACTCAGGGATGGCAATGATCTGGCGCTCCACCTCCTGCAGCTTCCCCGGTAGCGGACGGATGCGCACGATCGCCTGCAACTGGTAGCCAAAGGCGCGCGGGTCGACCTCCACGGTATAGCCGCGCAGCACGCCACGCTCTTCCAGTCGGCGCAGGCGCTCGCTGACGCTGGGTGCGGACAGCCCGCTGACCTGCGCCAGCGCCTTGAGCGAGCGGCGCGAGTCCTCCATCAGTGCGTTGATCAATAATTGGTCGATGGCATCGGTCATACCCACCTCATCAGGTAATTCGTGTTATTTACCTTGATAGTAAAGGTAGGTTGGCGAAAATGCCTTGGTTATCCGCTGGATGGCCAGCCTGCAGCCTTTGCATACTGTTGCCATTATCAAAGGGAGGTTTGAGATGGACAGTTCATTGCGCCGTGGCTCGCTGGAAATGGTCGCTGCCATGCTGATTTCCGGGACCATTGGCTGGTTCGTGCTGGTGTCCGGCCAGCCGGTGCTGGATGTGGTGTTCTGGCGCTGCGTATTCGGTGCCGTGACCTTGCTGGCGATTTGCGCCGCGTTTGGCTTTCTGCGCCCGGGGGTGATCAGCCGCACGGCATTTTTGCTGGCGATAGCCAGCGGGGTGGCCATTGTCGGCAACTGGCTGCTGTTGTTCGCTTCATACGCCCGGGCGTCGATTGCCATCGGCACGGCGGTGTACAACGTGCAGCCGTTCATGCTGGTGGGGCTGGCGGCGCTGTTTCTGGGCGAAAAGATCACCTTGGCCAAGGTGACCTGGCTGAGTGTGGCGTTCCTCGGCATGCTGGCCATCGTCAGTGCCCATGGCGCTGGGCAAAGTAATGGCGAGGACTATCTGCTGGGGATTGCCCTGGCGCTGGGGGCGGCGTTTCTGTATGCGATCGCGGCCTTGATCATCAAGCGCCTGAGTGGCACGCCCCCGCACCTGATTGCGTTGATTCAGGTAACCACGGGTGTGTTGCTGCTGGCGCCATGGGTCACGCTTGGCGGGTTGCCGGTTGAAGTGCCCGCGTTGGCCAGCTTGTTGACACTGGGTATGGTGCACACCGGCCTGATGTATGTGCTGTTGTACAGCGCCATCCAGCGTTTGCCCACGGCCTTGACCGGTGCGCTGTCGTTCATTTACCCGATTGCGGCAATTCTGGTGGACTGGGTGGCGTTCGGGCACCGCCTGGCGCCGCTGCAGTGGCTGGGGGTGGGGTTGATCCTGCTGGCGGCGGCGGGGATGCAGCAGGGGTGGTGGTTCCGCTCGGCGCGGCATCCTGTAGGCGCGGGTTTACCCGCGAAGAGGCCCGCAAGGTAGAATGCCGCTTTTTGCCAGCCTGCGATCCGCCATGACCTTGCCCATCGACACCCTTGAGCAACACCTGCTTGCCGCCCTCGACCCTGCCCCACAGGAAACCCGCCGCCTGTTTCACGGCCGCGGCCGCTGCTGGCAGGGCCTGGAGCAGGTGACCGTCGACTGGCTGCAGGGCGTGTTGTCGGTCGCCTTGTTCCGTGAGCCGGCCGAAGGCCAGCTCGCCGAACTGGAAGCCATGCTGCGCAGCTTGGCCGCGCGTCCGCAGTGGACGGGGCAGGCGGTCATCATCCAGCACCGCTACCTGCCCGACAGCCCGGGCCAGTGGCTGCTGGGCGAGCCGTGCCAGCAACGCGAAGTGATCGAGGACGGCCTGACCTACCTGCTGGACTTGGGCGTGCGGCAAAACAATGGCCTGTTCCTCGACATGCGCTATGGCCGCCGTTGGGTGCGCGAGCAGGCGGCGGGCAAGCGCGTGCTGAACCTGTTCGCTTATACCTGCGGCTTTTCCGTGGCAGCGATTGCCGGTGGCGCTGAGCAGGTGGTGAACCTGGACATGGCCAAGTCGGCGCTGTCGCGGGGCCGGGACAACCATCGCCTCAATGGCCACGATGCATCACGGGTGGCGTACCTGGGGCATGAACTGTTCAAGTCGTGGGGCAAGGTGCGCAAGTACGGGCCTTATGACCTGATCATCATCGACCCGCCGACCTTCCAGCGTGGCAGCTTTGTGCTGACCCAGGATTACGCAAAGATCCTGCGGCGTTTGCCGGAGTTGTTGAGCGAAGGCGGGACGGTGCTGGCGTGTGTCAACGACCCGGGGATCGGGCCTGAGTTTCTGATTGAAGGCATGGCAGAGCAGGCGCCTTCGTTGGCGTTTGTCGAGCGGTTGGAAAACCCGCCGGAGTTTCCGGATGTGGACCCGGCGGGGGGCCTGAAGGCCTTGGTATTCCGCCGGGGTTGATGTTGCTTGTGCGTTACTGACCGGTATAGATCTGGTCAAACACCCCACCATCATTGAAGTGGGTCTTCTGCACGGTACGCCAGTCACCGAAGGTTTTCTCCACCGACAGGAAGTCCACTTTCGGGAAGCGGTCGGTGTACTTGGCCAGTACCGTCGCATCACGCGGGCGCAGGTAGTTGTTGGCGGCGATCTCCTGGGCTGCTGGTGACCACAGGTACTTCAGGTATTCCTCGGCCACGGCCTGGGTGCCTTTCCGGGCCACTACCTTGTCGACCACCGTCACCGGTGGTTCGGCTTCGGCCGATACGCTTGGGTAGACCACTTCGAACTGGTCGCGGCCGAACTCGCGGGCGATCATCTCGGCTTCGTTCTCGAAGGTGACCAGCACGTCACCGATCTGGTTGGTCATGAACGTGGTGGTGGCGGCACGGCCACCGGTGTCCAGTACGGGTGCCTGCTTGAACAGCTTGCCGACGAAGTCGCGGGCTTTGCTTTCATCGCCGCCTTGCTTGAGTACGTAGCCCCAGGCCGACAGGTAGGTATAGCGGCCATTACCCGAGGTTTTCGGGTTGGGCACGATCACCTGCACACCGTCCTTGAGCAGGTCGGGCCAGTCTTTGAGGGCTTTCGGGTTGCCCTTGCGCACAATGAACACAGTGGCCGAGGTGAACGGCGCGCTGTTGTTCGGCAGGCGGGTTACCCAGTCGTCGGGCACCAGCTTGCCGTTGTCGGCCAGGGCGTTGATGTCGGTGGCCATGTTCATGGTGATGACATCGGCCGGCAGGCCATCGATCACCGCACGGGCCTGCTTGCTCGAGCCGCCGAAGGACATCTGCACGTTGACCTTCTCGTTGTGCTCGGCTTCCCAGTGCTTCTGGAAGGCCGGGTTGTAGTCCTTGTAGAAGTCGCGCATCACGTCGTAGGAAACGTTGAGCAGGGTAGGGGCGGCCTGGGCGAGGTTGCCCAGGGCCAGGCCTGCGGCGAGCAGCGAGGCGGTGAAGAGTTTTTTCACGTTGCGTCCTTGTTCTTGAAGGGTGTTGGGGCAGATTGCCAGCGACTATAACGGGTGGGTTTATACGGGTTAAAGAACAAAAAATGCTTTGGTTATGCTTCTGCCTGTGCCGGCCTCTTCGCGGGTAAACCCGCTCCTACGGGGGACCGCGCACGGTCCGCGCCTGTAGGAGCGGATTTACCCGCGAAGAGGCCGGCGCAGGCGCTATCACGCTTTGGGAAACAACCCATTCCCACAGCGAGAACAGAACGCCGCCCCCTGCTCGTGGGTCTTCTTGTGGCAGGTCGGGCAATCATGCTGCAGCTGCTCCCCACGCATGGCATTGGCCAGCTCGGCGGTAAAGATGCCGGTCGGCACGGCAATGATCGAGTAACCGGTAATCATCACCAGCGACGACAGCACCTGCCCCAGCGGGGTCTTGGGCACGATGTCGCCAAAGCCCACGGTGGTCAGGGTAACGATGGCCCAGTAGATGCCTTTGGGGATGCTGGTAAAGCCATGCTCAGGCCCTTCGATCACGTACATCAGCGTGCCGAACACCGTTACCAGCGTCGATACCGTCACCAGGAACACGATGATCTTCTGCTTGCTGCCGCGCAGCGCCTCCATCAGGTAATGGGCCTGCTTGAGGTACGGGCTGAGCTTGAGTACACGGAAGATCCGCAGCATCCGGATGACCCGGATGATGAGCAGGTACTGGGCGTCGCTGTAGTACAGCGCGAGGATCCCCGGCACGATCGCCAGTAAATCGACCAGGCCGTAGAAACTGAAGGCATAGCGCAACGGCTTGGGCGAGCAGTACAGGCGGGTGATGTATTCGGCCAGGAAGATCGCGGTAAAGCCCCACTCGATGCCGGCCAGCAGGCCGGCGTAGCCCTGGTGGACTTCGTCGATGCTGTCGAGGATCACCGTGACCAGGCTGGCCAGGATGATCAGCAGGAGGATCTTGTCGAAGCGGCGGCCTGCTACGGTGTCGGTCTGGAAGACCATGATGTAGAGGCGTTCGCGTAAAGGCAGAGGTGCGGTCATGAAGTGCAGGTTCCGAAAGCTTGAGATGCAAGACTAGATGCACAGGGCCTGCTACGGAAAGGTGAATCATGTCACCTGCTAAAAATGCCAGTACTAAGGTTCTCGTCGAGGCCTCAGTATAAGACTGGGTATTTCATTGACAGCGAGGCGGGAAATGAACGACCAGTCAAAAGCAGTAAGCCGGCAGCGTTTGGGGCACACTTTGTTAGCTTACACACCATTTGGTTTTTTACAGTGTATCGAGAGCGCAACGCGCTTGGCGTTCAATGGGCAGTGGTTGGAGAGAGGAACGCAGGGGTATCTGCTGGGCAGTGGGAAGCGGCTGTTCAATCCTGCACTTATGCGTTTTTCCAGTCCAGACAGTTTGAGCCCCTTTGGCAGAGGCGGCGTGAATGCATACATGTATTGCGGTGGAGATCCTGTGAACCATACCGACCCCTCAGGCAACGCAGGAGTAAAAACCGGTTTCGGTAAGTTCATGAAGCAGAAGAATGTGAACTTGGCGCAGCGGACGAGAGCCAAGAAGTTCTTACGCGAGCCGATGCAGGCGATTGCCGAGCAGAAAGGAACTTTTAGATTTACGGTAAAGGTAGGTTCATCTTATATTGAGGTGAATGTAGTGGACGGGAGCTTCTCTTATGCGTCTAGAACCAGTTTCGATTTGCTGTCGAATCCTGCTAAATACCAAAAAAATGGCATTGAAGTGAGTCTCGACCATGTTCCTATGATGCCGGTTGGTAGGGGTTTTTCATCAACAATGGATCTTGTTCCTAAAGAAAATACCGGCGCAATGCCACCGATTACTCCACAACACCTGCAACTACCGGCTGCAGGGGCGAATTTAAGAGCTAACTTGCCTATCGACGCGACGATTGATTCTTCTGAGGCTTAGCTGAGTGAAGCCGTTGAGTAACGCCGTGGCCCAGTCGGGGCACGGGTTGACAAAATTTTCGGTGTACATGGGGCAGTCAGTGAGGTTGATGGGGGGGCGGTGGGCTTCTTTGGGCCTCGGTTTTCCGCGGTCGGGTAGAGCGGTATTCGGGGAGGGCTTTGCCCTCCAATCGCGACACAAGGCCGCTCCCACAGGGATTGCATTTCCTTGTGCCAGCGCGGCTCTGTCGGAGCGGCCCGCGAATAGGCGGCGCAGGCGCTATCACGCTTTGGGAAACAACCCATTCCCACAGCGAGAACAGAACGCCGCCTCACCAGGAACACGATGTTCTTCTGCTTGCTGCCGCGCAGCGCCTCCATCAGGTAATGGGCCTGCTTGAGGTACGGGCTGAGCTTGAGTACAGATGGCGGCCAGTAAGCCGGCTTAGCTCTGGTGCACTTCGTCGATGCTGTCGAGGATCACCGTGACCAGGCTGGCCAGGATGATCAACAGCAGGATCTTGTCGAAGCGGCGACCGGCTAGGGTGTCGGTCTGGAAGACCATGATGTAGCGGGTTCCGAAGGCAAAGCGGAAAGCCTAGAGGGTCTTTGCCCAAGGCTGCAACGAATGAACTGTTAAAATTGCTAGTTCTCTGGATCGGATTGGCTGGGGCAGAATCCCGTAGGGTCAGGGGGGAGGCGAGCATGAAACTGCAGAGTGGACAGTTACCCGAGCAAATTGCTGTTGAGCGTGCTCAGACGAAGTGGATACGGTCATACGCAGGTTATGGGTATTCACTGAATTGGCCGATTCCTTCATTGGGTTTCAATGGCGAACGGCACGATGGCATCTTGCAAGCCTATGCGCTGGGCAATGGTCACCGATTCTATAGCCCCATTTTTATGCGTTTTTACAGCCCGGATGGTTTAAGCCCTTTTGGGAATGGTGGGCTGAATGCTTACTGTTATTGTGAGGGTGATCCGATAAACAGCTCTGACCCGTCAGGTCAGATGAAACGTGTGAAAACTGGGCTAACTGCTGAGTTTAAGCGCTTTGGCATACCGAAAATTTTCAAAAGGGGAGTGAAGAATCATTTCGCGAACAGCTCTGAAGCTTACAGCTTGGGTATTGGTAGTGCTGGATACGAAATTTCCAGAGGTAAGGATGGTCGGTTTACGGTGGTCAAGGTTGATGGTTTGGGCGCTACTCGGAAACAGTTGGAGCGCTCTCAAGCAGACAACGTTCTCCTTCAAGAACAGAATCAAGTGCTGCAGAGCAGGCTAGATGAGCAGCTAGCGCTACGCTCTCTTCCGAAGCCTCTTCGTCCTCTACCTCCGTCTCCGTCTCCGCCCCCGCGCCCGCCAAAGGGTATTTCCTCGGCACCCGATCCAGCTCCCATTAGGCTGCCAGAGGCGGAGTGGATATTTGCACCCCCCCGTTAGTTCGGTAATCGATGTGAGCTGTCTTTCTGTGTCCTATGACCTAGGTGATCAGCTACATGCATCAGCCAGCAGGCGGCGACAAAGGGCGCGGTCAGGCCGGGCACAGGCATCAGCTTGAACAGCGGTTGCAGCAGCAAGGCCAAGGCAATCGCCAGCAGGGTCACCCAGGGTTTTTCACCTCGCCTGCTGAAGGCCAGTGCCGCCAGGGCTGCGTTGAAACCGTATAGCCCCAACCAGGCAGCTTGCGGTTGATCGGTGAGCAACGCCACGCCGCCACCAATGGCCGAGCCGATCACCGCCCACATCGCCGCATAGGGATTGGCGATGAACATGCCGACGATGATCAGCAACCCGGCCAAGGGCTGGTCGAGCAGGAAAATCTGGCCCACGCCGCGGGCCAACGCATACAGCGGGTCAGCTTCGACGAACCCGCTGGGCGAGGGGCTGGCGACCAGCAGTGTGGCCCAGCCCAGCAATACGAAAGGGGAGGTGTAGGCAATCAGCAACTTGCCGCCACGCTTGCGCCACTGGTGCGTGATGATGCTGGACAAGCCGCCGGCGGCGATGATCAGGGGGGGCAATATGGCCGACCAGGGCAGCACGGCGCTGATCAGGATGCCGATCAGTACGCCGTTGTAGCAGTAAAGCCCGGCCTGGCGGTCGGCACGGTCATAGCCGCGTGCCTGGGCGGTGAGCAGGCCGGCCAGGGCGCCAAGCAGCGCGCCGCCGACCAGGTTGGGTGCGGTCAGCAGGATGGCCAGCAGGCAGCACAGGCCGCACAGGGGGTTGCGCAGCAGCAGCACCTGGCTGAAGCCGTTGAGTAACGCCGTGGCCCAGTCGGGGCACGGGTTGACGAAATTTTTGGTGTACATGGGGCAGTCAGTGAGGTTGATGGGGGAGCGGTGGGCCTCTTTGGGCCTCGGTTTTCCGCGGTCAGGTAGAGCGGTATTCGGGGAGGGCTTTGCCCTCCAATCGCGAAACAAGGCCGCTGCCACAGGGACTGCATTCCCTTGTGCCAGCGCGGCCCTGTGGGAGCGGCCTTGTGTCGCGAAAGGGGCGCAACGCGCCCCCGGCAATCTCAGATCAAAGTCTCGATCCGCAGCGTGTTAGTCGTACCCGGCTTGCCGAAAGGCACGCCAGCGGTGATCAGCAGCGTGTCGCCACGGCTGGCCATGCCTTGCGCCTGGGCAATCTCCAGGGCGGTGGAAACCACCTCGTCGACCTGACGCAGGCGGTCGTTGACCACCGAATGCACACCCCAGGCCACGCTCAGGCGCCGTGCGGTGTTCAGGTTCGGCGTCAGGTTGAGGATCGGTGCCCGTGGCCGCTCGCGTGCAGCCCGCAATGTCGAGGCACCCGACTCGCTGTAGTTGACCAGCACCGCCACCGGCAGGATGCCGCTGATGCGGCGGATGGCGCAGCTGATGGCATCCGACACGGTCGCTTCGGCCTTTGGCCGGCCGACGTCGAGCTGGGCCTGGTAGTCCGGGCCGTTCTCCACCTGGCGGATGATCTTGCTCATCATCTGCACAGCTTCCAGCGGGTAATCGCCCGAGGCCGTCTCGGCCGACAGCATCACAGCGTCGGCACCTTCGGCCACGGCGTTGGCCACGTCAGTGACTTCGGCACGGGTTGGCGCTGGCGAGAAACGCATGGATTCGAGCATCTGCGTGGCCACCACCACGGGTTTGCCCAGCTGGCGGCAGGTGCCGATGATGCGCTTCTGGATCTGCGGCACGCTTTCGGCCGGTACTTCCACGCCCAGGTCACCACGGGCCACCATGATCGCGTCTGCCAGCTCGGCGATGGCTTGCAGTTGCTCGACGGCCGATGGCTTCTCGATCTTGGCCATCAGGTAGGCGCGGTCACCGATCAGCTGGCGCGCTTCGACGATGTCTTCAGGGCGCTGAACGAACGACAGGGCGACCCAGTCCACACCCAGCTCCAGGCCAAAGGCCAGGTCGCGGCGGTCTTTTTCGGTGAGCGGGGAGAGGTCGAGCACCGCTTGCGGTACGTTGACGCCCTTGCGGTCGGAAAGCTCGCCACCATTCAGCACCTCGGTGTCGATGGCGTCGCTGTGCTTGGCGGTCACGCGCAGGCGCAGCTTGCCGTCGTCCAGCAGCAGGTCCATGCCGGGTTCGAGGGCGGCGATGATTTCGGGGTGCGGCAGGTTGACCCGGCGGCTGTCGCCCGGGGTCTTGTCCAGATCCAGGCGCAGGGCCTGCCCGCGTTGCAACTGCACCTTGCCTTCGGCGAAGCGGCCAACGCGCAGCTTCGGCCCTTGCAGGTCCATGAGGATGCCCAGCGGGTAGTTCAGCTGTTGCTCGACTTCGCGGATCCACTGGTAGCGCAGGGCGTGGTCGGCATGTTCGCCGTGGCTGAAGTTGAGGCGGAAGATGTTCACCCCGGCTTCGACCAGCTGGCGGATATCGTCGATGCCGTTGATCGCAGGGCCAAGGGTGGCAAGGATCTTAACTTTTTTATCAGGCGTCATGATTGGGCAGTCTCAAGGATCAGGATGGCGCGGAAGTCGTTGACGTTGGTGCGGGTCGGTTCGGTGACGATCAGCGCATCCAGCGCGGCGAAGTAGCCGTAGCCGTTGTTGTTGTCCAGCTCGTCGCTGGCCGACAGGCCCAAGGCTTCGGCGCTGGCGTAGCTGGCCGGGGTCATGAAGGCACCGGCGTTTTCTTCCGAGCCATCGATGCCGTCGGTGTCACCGGCCAGGGCGTACACGCCCGGCAGGCCTTTCAGGCTTTCGGTGAGGCTGAGCAGGAACTCGGCGTTACGCCCGCCACGGCCATTGCCGCGCACGGTCACGGTGGTTTCGCCACCCGACAGGATCACGCAGGGCGCTTTGAGCGGCTGGCCGTGTTGAACGATTTGCCGGGCGATACCGGCATGCACCTTGGCCACTTCGCGCGATTCACCTTCCAGGTCGCCGAGAATCAGCGGGCTGAAACCGGCCTGACGGGCTTTGACCGCGGCAGCCTCCAGCGACTGCTGGGGTTTGGCGATCAACTGGAAGTGGCTGCGGGCCAGGGCCGGGTCATCGGCCTTGACGGTTTCCGAGGCCGGGTTGTTCAGCCAGTCGATGACCGCTTTGGGCGCTTCGATGTTGTAGCGTTTGAGGATGGCCAGGGCGTCGGCCGAGGTGCTCGGGTCGGCCACGGTGGGGCCGGAGGCGATTACCGTGGCGAGGTCGCCCGGTACATCGGAAATGGCATAGGTGTAGACCGTGGCCGGCCAGCAGGCCTTGGCCAGGCGCCCGCCCTTGATCGCCGAGAGGTGCTTGCGCACGCAGTTCATCTCGCCGATGGTGGCGCCGGATTTCAGCAGCGCCTTGTTGATCTGCTGCTTGTCGGCCAGGGTCAGGCCTTCGGCAGGCAGGGCCAGCAACGCCGAGCCACCGCCAGACAGCAGGAAGATGACGCGGTCTTCTTCGTTGAGGTTGCTGACCAGTTCCAGCACGCGCTTGGCCACAGCCAGGCCGGCAGCGTCCGGGACCGGGTGGGCGGCTTCGACCACCTCGATCTTCTGGCAGTTGGCGCCGTGGCCGTAACGGGTCACGACCAGGCCGGAGACTTCACCCTGCCAGCTTTTCTCGACCACTTCGGCCATTGCAGCTGCGGCCTTGCCGGCGCCGATGACGATAACCCGGCCGCTGCGATCGGCGGGCAGGTAGGGTTCGAGGACTTGACGGGGGTGGGCGGCGGCGATGGCTGTGTCGAACAGTTCGCGGAGAAGTTTTTGCGGATCGACCGACATGGCAGGCTCCCAATTATTGTTGTTCTGCAGAATCAAAAACGCCCCTGGAACTGCCTCCGTGCAGGCCGAACCAGGGGCGGGTGTTGCTCGGGGTCACCCCTGAGCCTGTGGTCGCAGGTTCAGCGGTGTTGGCTTCTTCGCGGGCTTGCCCGCTCCCACAGGTACTGCACAGGTTTCGAGGGTGGTGCGATCCCTGTGGGAGCGGGCGTGCCCGCGAAGAGGCCGGTAAGGTCTTACTTGTCGTCGCGGATCGAGAAGTTGGCCATGTGCTCCAGGCCTTTGATCAGCGCCGAGTGGTCCCAGTTGCCGCCGCCCAGGGCCTGGCAGGTGTTGAACACTTGCTGGGCATTGGAGGTGTTGGGCAGGTTGATGCCCAGTTCCTTGGCGCCTTGCAGGGCCAGGTTCAGGTCCTTCTGGTGCAGGTTGATGCGGAAGCCTGGGTCGAAGGTGCCCTTGATCATGCGCTCGGCGTGCACTTCGAGGATTTTCGACGAAGCAAAGCCGCCCATCAGTGCTTCGCGCACCTTGGCAGGGTCGGCGCCGTTCTTGGCGGCGAACAGCAGGGCTTCGGCCACGGCCTGGATGTTCAGGGCGACAATGATCTGGTTGGCGACCTTGGCGGTCTGGCCGTCACCGTTGCCACCGACGCGGGTGATGTTCTTGCCCATGGCTTCGAACAGCGGCAGGGTGCGCTCGAAGGCGTTCGGGCAGCCACCGACCATGATGCTCAGGGTCGCCGCCTTGGCGCCGACTTCACCACCGGACACCGGGGCGTCCAGGTAGGCGGCACCGGTAGCCTTGATCTTCTCGGCGAAGGCTTTGGTGGCGGTTGGCGAGATCGAGCTCATGTCGATCACCACCTTGTTCGGGCCAACGCCCTCGGCCACGCCGTTTTCACCGAACAGGACGCTTTCGACCTGCGGGGTGTCGGGGACCATGACGATGATGAATTCGGCTTCCTGGGCAACCTCTTTCGGGTTGGCCAGGGCCACGGCACCGGCAGCGATCAGGTCGGCTGGCGCGGCGTCGTGGTGGGTGGAAATGAACAGGCTGTGACCTGCCTTTTGCAGGTTCTGAGCCATGGGCTTGCCCATGATGCCGGTGCCGATGAAACCGATTTTAGCCATGAGAAATTACCTCTTTGTAATTGTGATATCTCAAGCAAGCTTTGGCCCCCTGTGGGAGCGGGCTCGCCCGCGAAGCAGACAACTCGGTGGATGGCACCGGCTTTGCCGGTGTTCGCGGGCGAGCCCGCTCCCACAGGGTCCCGAGTTGTTCCTCAGATTGCGTTGTGGGTTTTCAGCCAGCCCAGGCCCGCTTCGGTGGTGGTCAGCGGCTTGTACTCCGCGCCCACCCAGCCCTGGTAGCCAATGCGGTCCAGGTGTTCGAACAGGAAGCGGTAGTTGATCTCGCCGGTGCCTGGTTCATTGCGGCCTGGGTTGTCGGCCAGCTGGATGTGGTTGATCAGCTTCAGGTTGGCTTCCATGGTGCGAGCCAGGTCACCTTCCATGATCTGCATGTGGTAGATGTCGTATTGCAGGAACAGGTTGTCGCTGCCCACTTCGGCCTGGATTTCCAGGGCCTGCTGGGTGGTGTTCAGGTAGAAGCCGGGGATGTCGCGGGTGTTGATCATTTCCATGACCAGGCGGATCCCGGCGCCCTTGAGCTTGTCAGCGGCGTAGCGCAGGTTCTCGACGAAGGTCTTACGCACGGTGGCGCAGTCCGGGCCTTGTGGGCGGATGCCGGCCAGGGCGTTGACCTGAGTATTGCCCAGCACCTTGGCGTACTCGATGGCCTTGTCGACACCGGCACGGAACTCTTCGATGCGGTCGGGGTGGCAGGTGATACCGCGCTCACCTTTGGCCCAGTCGCCGGCCGGCAGGTTGAACAGCACCTGGGTCAGGCCGTTGGCCTCCAGCTGCTGCTTGATGTCGGCAGCGCTGAAGTCGTACGGGAACAGGTATTCGACGCCGCTGAAACCAGCATCGGCGGCAGCCTTGAAGCGGGCCAGGAAGTCCTGTTCGGTGAACAGCATGGACAGGTTGGCAGCGAAGCGAGGCATGAGTTGTCTCCTTGCGATGAAGGCCCCCAGGGCGTGCCTGGGGGCGTCAGGCGATCAGTCCAGCAGCGAGATGGCGGTTGGCGCGTCGTTGCCGACCAGGGCCAGGTCTTCGAATTCGTTGACCGCGTTGATCTCGGTGCCCATGGAAATGTTGGTCACACGCTCGAGAATCACTTCAACCACCACCGGCACGCGGAACTCTTCGGCCATCTTCTGTGCCTTGATCAGGGCAGGGGCGATTTCTGCTGGCTCGAACACACGGATGGCCTTGCAACCCAGGCCTTCGACCACAGCGACGTGGTCGACACCGTAGGTGGCAGCGTCGGTCGAGTTGATGTTCTCGAACGCCAGTTGTACACAGTAATCCATGTCGAAGCCACGCTGCGCCTGGCGGATCAGGCCCAGGTAGGCGTTGTTCACCAGTACGTGGACGTACGGCAGGTTGAACTGTGCGCCTACCGCCAGTTCTTCGATCATGAACTGGAAGTCGTAGTCACCCGACAGCGCCACAACCTTGCGCTTCGGATCGGCTTTGACCACGCCCAGCGCAGCAGGGATGGTCCAGCCCAGCGGGCCGGCCTGGCCGCAGTTGATCCAGTGGCGAGGCTTGTACACATGCAGGAACTGCGCGCCGGCAATCTGCGACAGGCCGATGGTGCTGACGTAGCAGGTGTCCTTGCCGAATACCTGGTTCATTTCTTCGTAGACGCGCTGCGGCTTGACCGGCACGTTGTCGAAGTGGGTCTTGCGCTGCAGGCTCGACTTGCGCTCCTGGCACTCTTCCAGCCAGGCCTTGCGGCATTTGAGCTTGCCGGCGGCTTTCCACTCGCGGGCCACTTCCAGGAACACGTCCAGTGCCTTGCCAGCATCGGAAACGATGCCCAGGTCCGGGGTGAACACGCGGCCGATCTGGGTCGGTTCGATGTCGACGTGCACGAACTTGCGGCCTTCGGTGTAGACATCGACGGAACCGGTGTGGCGGTTGGCCCAGCGGTTACCGATACCGAACACCAGGTCGGATTTCAGCAGGGTTGCGTTGCCATAGCGGTGCGAGGTCTGCAGGCCGACCATGCCGACCATCTGTGCGTGGTCGTCCGGGATGGTGCCCCAGCCCATCAGGGTCGGGATCACGGGTACGCCGGTCAGTTCGGCGAATTCGACCAGCTTGTCACTGGCGTCGGCGTTGATGATGCCGCCACCGGCTACCAGCAGTGGGCGCTCGGCGTCATTGAGCAGGGCCAGGGCTTTTTCGGCCTGTACGCGTGTGGCGGACGGTTTGTGCACGGGCAGCGGTTCGTAGGCGTCGATGTCGAATTCGATTTCGGCCATCTGCACGTCGAACGGCAGGTCGATCAGCACCGGGCCTGGGCGGCCGGTACGCATTTCATAGAAGGCCTTCTGGAAGGCGTAAGGCACCTGGCCTGGCTCCAGAACGGTGGTCGCCCACTTGGTTACTGGCTTGACGATGTTGGTGATGTCGACAGCCTGGAAGTCTTCCTTGTGCAGGCGGGCACGTGGCGCCTGGCCAGTGATGCACAGAATCGGGATGGAGTCGGCCGAGGCACTGTACAGGCCGGTGACCATGTCGGTGCCGGCAGGGCCGGAAGTGCCGATGCACACACCGATGTTGCCCGGGTTGGCGCGGGTGTAGCCCTCGGCCATGTGCGAGGCACCTTCGACGTGACGAGCGAGGACGTGATCGATGCCACCGACTTTCTTCAGGGCCGAATACAACGGGTTGATGGCAGCCCCCGGGATGCCGAACGCGGTATCTACACCTTCACGGCGCATGACCAGAACGGCTGCATCGATTGCTCTCATTTTGCTCATGGTTTGTGCCTCATCGATTTTGTAATTGTATACAACTTGCTTTGCGACAGAGTGTATTCACGCCTGGCGGCTTAGGTCAATGGGTTTTCATCGGCTAAGCTGGCTTTCGTCAGAGCGCCCGTGAAAACGAGGGTTTGCGCCATCGCATACGATTGTTTCAAAATATTGTATACAAAAATATCTCTCGTTGTGTTCTATTTGTTCGATCGGTTTTCAACTGCCCTTAGGGCTTCTCACAACAAGAAGAGGACCTTTCCATGAACGTTCTTAACCTGAAAGTCGCCGTCAGCCTGGTGAATGCCGCGCTGGTGGCGGGCCGCAAGATCAATGCCGCGCCGCTGACCGTGGCGGTGCTGGATGCCGGCGGGCACCTGCTGGCGCTGCAGCGCGAGGATGGCGCTAGCCTGATTCGGCCTGAAGTGGCCACTGGCAAAGCCTGGGGTGCGATTGCCCTGGGCAAGGGCTCGCGCTTGCTGGCGCTGGATGCGCAGCAGCGGCCGGCTTTTTTTGCCGCGTTGAACGGGATGGGTGAGCGGCCGGTGGTGCCGGCGCCGGGTGGGGTGCTGATTCGTGATCAGGACGGCAAGGTGCTGGGTGCCGTGGGGATCAGCGGCGATACGTCGGATATCGACGAGCAGTGTGCGATCAGTGCGATCGAGGAGGTGGGGCTGCGGGCAGATGCCGGGGTAGCGGCCTAAATCTCTATTGCCTGTTCTGGCCCATTCGCGGGCAAGCCCGCTCCCACAGGGACTCCACAACCTTCAGGCATGTGGTGATCCTGTGGGAGCGGGCTTGCCCGCGAATGGCCCTTCGAGATGGTTCAGGCTGCCTCAGGCTCACAACCTTTCAAGACCATACGAATGATGGTCTCGGCCGCCGCGTCATAATCACTGTCGGCCAGCTTGGCCTTACCGGTCACCGCAGAAATCTGCCAGTCGAAGTCGGCATAGGTCTGGGTCGCTGCCCAGATGCTGAACATCAGGTGATGCGCGTCCACATGGGCGATCTGCCCGCGGTCGATCCAGCGCTGGATGCACTCGATGTTGTGTCGGGCCTGTTCGTTCAACTGCTCGACCTGGTTCGGAGACAGGTGCGGCGCGCCATGCATGATCTCGCTGGCGAACACCTTGGACGCATGGGGCAGATCACGCGAAATGCGAATCTTCGAACGAATGTACGCACTCAGCACTTCCTTCGGGTCGCCGTCTGCATTGAACGGCGTGGATGCCTGCATGATCGGCGCGATGATGCTTTCAAGGACCTCGCGGTAGAGATTGTCCTTGGACTTGAAGTAGTAATACACGTTCGGCTTGGGCAGGCCGGCCTTGGCCGCGATATCGCTGGTCTTGGTGGCGGCGAAGCCCTTGTCGGCGAATTCCTCGCTGGCCGCGCGCAGGATCAATTCCTTGTTGCGCTCGCGAATGGTGCTCATGGTCAGGGATCTTCCTCGTGTCTGGCCACCTCTAAGAGGGATCGGGCATGGTAGCACCGGCCTCGACGGGCGCTCAAGGCAGCGGCTTTGGGCTAGAATCCGGCACATTGACTTATTTGGATACAAGCAAACATGGCAGGAAGCAGTCTACTGGTACTGATCGACGACATCGCCACGCTGCTGGATGACGTCTCTCTGATGACCAAGGTGGCGGCAAAAAAAACCGCGGGCGTGCTGGGTGATGACCTGGCGCTGAATGCCCAGCAGGTCACCGGCGTGCGTGCCGATCGCGAACTTCCGGTCGTCTGGGCGGTGGCCAAGGGGTCGTTCGTCAACAAGGCGATCCTGGTACCGGCCGCGCTGCTGATCAGTGCGTTCATACCGTGGGCGGTTACGCCATTGTTGATGCTGGGTGGCGCGTTCCTGTGCTTCGAGGGTTTCGAGAAGCTGGCGCACAAGTTCTTGCACAGCAAGGAAGAGGATGAGGCACAGCACGAGGCGCGCAAGGAGGCCGTTGCCGATCCCAGCGTTGACCTGGTGGCTTTTGAAAAAGCCAAGATCAAGGGGGCGGTGCGTACCGACTTCATCCTTTTTGTCTACCATCCTAAAGTGCACAATACGGCTTCCTTCCCTACCTTTTAAGCAGCTCCCCCGTTCCACACGGAGGCCATCCCTCACCGCCTTTCCAATGCTCCGCTGCTATAGCTAGGGCAAGGCTCGATGCTCAAATCTGCTGGCGTGTTAAGAGGCAGCTCGAAGCAACACACTCCAAATCCCTTCCTATCCTGCGCTTGGTGCGATTTTGCGAGAGCACCATGCTTGATGGCTGTTATCCATCTACCAACTGCTTGGAAGCGACCCCTCGTTGCGCTGATTACTTGTCTTTTATTTGTCTTGGGCAATATATGGATAATTAATAAATAATTAAATTAAAATTGCTGGTTATATTTATTGTTGTGTCAGTAAGAAAATGTTCTAAAGTTAGGCGAATTATTTCTTGCGATGGCGTAGGCTAATCTTTATCGTTTGCGCCATGAAGATTGTTAATATCAGAACGCAAGGTAAGTTAAAGTTATGTCCAGTGCTGTTTTCCAAAGATGGAAGTATTGCAGAGCTACCAAGTTCTTATTTAAAGGCTAAGGCTGAAACTAATAAGCATCCACTTCCGGTAATCCTTTTATATGCCGATCATATCAAGGGCTTTTGTGAGCATCTTGAGGGTTTAGGTGTTTATCAGGGGTATACTGTTGATGATATTTTGTGCGGTATTTCTCGCACTGTAATAAGTGCATATTTGGTCTTGCTTAAAGGTCAAGGGCTCGAAGCTGCCTATATTAGGCTGCGGGAAACAATTATAAAGGGGCTGTTTGTCTGGCTCGCGTCGAGCGAAGGTGGTCGAGTTAGGAAAAGTAGTGGCTTCGAAAATACAGGGCTAGACACGCCGAAACCGAAAAGGAAAAGGCCAAGGTATGTCACTCAAGAGCAAGTCTGTAAGTTACTTGAAGGGATGTATTGGGAATCGCACCGATGCGCCGTCCACACATTATATGATCTGGGTCTGCGTGTATCAGAATTAATAAGAATTACTAAGGATGACATAGATGAGTTAGAAGGGTTGCCAGCTGAATTGGCTTACCTTCCTCTTACGGTGCGAGGAAGTAAAGGGCGCGCGGGAGTCCCAAAGGAACGAACTGTAATAATTACTCGTGCGATGTATTCTAGAATCAAGAAGTACCATAGTTCTTCCCGTTATCGGTTTGCGTATTGTAAGGATGCTAAGCCTGCGTTTTTGAATTCTTTTGGAAAACCGATCACCGTCAAGGGAATTCAGAAGCTCATAGCCGACACTGCCAAAAGAGTTGGATTTAAACCAAGAACAGTGAGTCCTCACCGATTGAGGCATGGTACGGCTCTCACTTTCCTAACTGGAGAGCTTGGTGATGATCACGTTCAAAAGTTGATATTAATTAAGGAGCAGTTAGGTCATGAGTTTTTGTCCACGACCAATATTTATGCAGGCGTCTCTCCTATGCTGTTTGTTGATGAGCTAGGCGTTAAGTACGTAAAGCCGAGATATATTGAGGCCAGCAAAATTTATCAAGCGACCTATCTGTCGCGTAGCAAAGAGAAAAAATGAGCCGTGACCTACTCTGTATTTGAACATAGCCTGCCTATTGCAACTCAAGATAATCCTTTGGCTGAAGTTCACGCAATCTTCGATGCAAGTATAGCTAGGTACACTGTTCCAGCTACTAAATCAACGTACAAGGGGGCGAAAAGTCTAGTCATAAACTTTCTAGCTTCCGATGTGAGATTTGCAGGCAAAGTGATACGCGTAGGGCAGGAGATAGACCAATACTTTTTGGTTCATCTCAAAAACCACATGGATTTTCAGCCCTACTCTTCGTCATACCGGGCGACAGTTTTATCCGCTGTGCGCGGAGTTCTCTCATATGCAGTCGTGAATTCATTTTATGATTACCGGAGCTTTTTGGATGTAGTCCTTGATCCTACCTTCCGGGAAACTTCGACGCGGAATTCGTTCTCAGAGAGCGAGTTTCAGAGTTTCGATAGGGCGCTCGATGAAGAAATCACCTTCGTCGAAAGCAAGCTTATGTCGGGCTACATCCCTACTGGATGTGGGCGGCCCCCGGATTTTATCGGTACTCGTTTTGCTCCAGGATGGAGCGATGATGAAAACAACTTGAAATGGTGGTTTGAGAATAAGCTTGACTGTGAGCCTTTTGTTTACTCTAAAACCATGAGTCATTCTCAAAAGAAATTCTACATGGCTGCAAAGAAACATGGCGGAACAAGAGTTCTCTTCCTTCGATGGGGTGTGATTATGGGGCTTGATGCTTATGTGATTATGCCTTTTTTATTCAAGCTTGTAACTTGGACAGGCTTAAATGCAACCCCTGCGCAATCTCTTAAGACAACTGACTACATCAAATCTCATCCTCTAACCGGTAAGCCTTGTATCTATTACTGGAAAGGTAGGGGGCAGGGTGATACAGATCTGCATGAGGGTCTCTTGACCGGTAATTTAGATAAAGTCAGTGCTGAAAAGCAAGATGTCATGCCTCTTGAGGTTAAGCAGTCTAGTAAAATTGAAGAAATCTGGAATCGAGTTCTTGATATCACAGGGTCTATTCGACCTGAGGTTGTTGATGGTGAAGAAGACTACCTGTTCATTTATATGCCTACACATGGGCCTGCATCGGGGCAGGTAAGAAACTTGCTCCAGCCTAATAGGTATATGTTTGAATGGTGCCGATATATGGTTGATAAATATGACTTGCGAGATGATCATGGTGAGGCTCTTGAAATTAACATCTCCCGGTTGCGGCCATCATTAGTGTCCAGGCTTTTGGGGGCGGGAGTAGACATTTCCGTAATTCAAGCGATTCTTGGACATAGCGATGTTGTTACTACAATGAGATACATTGCTGCGCATAATTTTGCTCCGAAAGCTAGGCGAGAGCTCCACAAGTGCCTTTCTAATATTCGAAAGAATAGGGAGGAGCAAATTAGGCACCCCAAAGAAATTGCAATGAAGAAAACTAATGATCCGGCAATTATTTTTTCTACTGCAACAGCGCTTTGTCTCGATGTGTATAACCCGCCAGCCCGAATTAAGAAGGCAACAGGGTGGGTAGAAGGGCAGGCATGCACAAATTTCAATATGTGCTTGAGATGTTCGAAGGTTGTCATTTTGGAAGAGCACTTGCCTAGACTATTTGCAATGCAGCGGGGTTATAAGTTTGCATTAGAAAATGGTGCAGGTGCTACAACGCATCGCGCTGTACTCATCCAGAATCTTAGTGTTCTGGATGGAATTCTAGGGGAGAACAGCGACTTTTCTGAGGAGGTTCTTTGCATGGCAAATCAGCAGTCTAAAAATATCGAAGTTTACACGGATCCTTTCTTGGTGAGGGGCAAACATGAAAGAGGCTGAAGTAAAATTTCTACTTGATGAGGCCAAAAATGGAGGTTGTTGCGAGCTCGTCGCAAGTATCAGGATTTCGGCGGTTTCGTTAGTCGGAGATCTTGTCTGGGATTTTGTAGCGGATACCAAAGAACGAGCGCGTTCTATTGATGCAACACGGTTGAGGATAAATTGGGGTGAGCGTCAAGTCAGCCCTAGGATTATTGTCGAGTTGCAGGCAATATTTTTATATTACCTCAAAATCCCATCATGGTTTCGTGGGAAAAGGAACTTGAAGGCACAAACAGTAGTTCCTCGGGCAAAAGTAATCCTTAGGCTGCTGGAAAAGTTTTTGGTTGCAAATGATATACTTTCTTTGGATGTTTCTCTGGCTGATATCACAGAGGCGGATGTCGAGTCTGCTCTTATTGGTTATGGTGGGAATCGGAGTGAGCTCAAGCCAGTTTTGAACCTGGTCTTTAGTGCTGCCGCTGGTCAAATAATTGGTGGGGTCATGAAATTTGACGCCAAAACGAATCTTCGTATCAAGGAGATTCTATCTAAACCCAAGCAAGACGTAGTCCCTGAGGATACGGGTGATGGGAGGGAAGTACGATGGTTGACTGACGAGCAATTTGCTGAGGCTAGTTATTCGTCATTGGCGCGAGTGAAAGATTTTTTACTTCGAATGGGGTTGCCGCTACTGAATGAGGACGTATACGAATACGCACCTAGTGATGCAATCGCAAATCACGACATGAAGTACCTGTTCGGACAGTATGTGGAATATCGTGCTGCTTATGCCGGTGGTGGTCGAAAAAGCTATATTGAAAAGAGATTGAGGCGTCATGGTACTTCAATCGGTGAGATTGCCGGTTATTTGCAAGAGGTTAATATGGCCTCGCAATGTGTTGTCGGTTTATATACTGGTGGTCGCTTTTCAGAGCTCACGAGTTTGAGAATGGGGTGTCGGAGCAAAGCTGATGGTTATAATGTGGTCACTGGAAAAGTATTTAAGACTAAGTCTGCTGCAGATTTGAGTGATGAAAGCTGGGTGGCTATTGATGCAGTTATTGATGCGGTTGAGGCATTAGAGGCGCTCGCGCCTATTAAAGGTAGTAGCTACCTGTTTTCACAAAATAATCTGATGACAGGGGCTGATATGGACAATGGGGCAGAAGGGAAGAAAGGTTACTCATATTCAGGTTTTCATGTTGCCATGAAGAAGTATTTCACTAAAATTGATCGTGGTGAGACGTTCGCGGGTTGGGTTTTTAACTCCCATCAATTTAAGCATTCACTTACGCGGCAAATGATCAAAGCAAACCTAGGTATGCCGTATATTAGTTATCAGTTGAAACATGTGTATGATCAAGCGCTAAGTCTGCCATCAGAGGCTACTATGGTTTATGGTAACAGTGCTGCGTTACTTCAGTCTCAAATGGCAGGTTTCTTCCTGTCGGAATTTAAGAAGCAGAAGGTTGAGAAAATCTTCTCCCCTAAATCGGTTGTCTCAGGAGGCGGCGCTCGTGAATTCGCCCAGAGGAGGCAGGATTATTTCGAAGGAATGATGGGGGCTGGTTTTACAAAGCCTGAGATTATGGGTGAACTGGGCAGGCTGACTGACGCGGTTTTTGCGAATACTGCACTTGGCTATTGTTCAGGCCGGAAAGATGATCCAGGCGGATCAGAAGGTGCGCCATGTATAGGTCAGTTGCGGTGTAATCCAAACCAATGCAAAAATGCGGTGATTACTGATGAGCATATTCCTGGATGGAAGGCTGTGAGAGATCACAATATGGAAATGCTGAATGATCCTCGGTTTTTCTATGGTAAAGAACAGTTTGAAGCAGCTGTTGCAGAAGCCAACGGTGTAATCGCGTCGCTTACTGTGGGTTAACTTCATGTCAGCATTTGATTCAAAGAACTCTGAAGACTTCGAATTGGTGACTTTGGCAATCACAGCTGCTTTAGCGCAGATCGAGAAGGATGCCAAACTTCCTGCTACGCAATCCAGTCTAGCTAAGCAAGCGAAGGTTCACCGAAATACCATACGAAACCGATCTAAGGATAACAGTCTGATTGAGGGGGGGCTAGGGTGGCCGCTTTCAGAGCTCGAAAGGATCAAGCGGGAAAGGGCGGTCGGTGCGGTTGTTAGTGCTAATCTTGAAAAGTCTGATAAGGATCGTATTGCACATCTAGAAAGTCAGTTGGAGATTGCTCGTCGGAAGGCTGGGCATTGGTTTCATCGTGTAATTGATATGAAGCGAGATCTCGAAAATCTTGATGTCATGAGGCAGCGGAATGAAACCCGCATAAAAATTTTGACAGAAGAAAATAATCGGCTCAGGCAGCTCAAAGTGGTAAAGTGAGGCTGTTGTAAATAAGTAATGCCCCGGCAGGAGCGTGTCGACTGTTCAAGGTGGTAATGAACAGGTCTAGACTAGCGGGAGTAAAGCACCTATGGGCCTGCCACCACCCTTCACAAATGGCGGTCGCTTGGCTTGAAAATAAGCACTAAGACGGCCATTCGCAGTTCCCATCCCGGCTTCCTCACCTCGCAGTTGTATTACACTTGCATCTCTGTATCTAGGGTAGGCACTAAGAGCGGTGGCTTCTCCTATGCTGCTCTGAACATCAGCCCTTTGATGCTTGGTGCCACAACCGACGCAACGTCGACTCAGGCATGCCCAGTTGCCTTGCAGCCTCAGCTTGGGTGAGTCCTTTTGCCTTCAGCTCTTGGACTGCTTCCAGCTTTTCCCTTGCTCCTGAAATGTTCAGAGGAGTCAGCCGTTCCGGCTCGGCAGGGACAGCGGCATCAGCGAGATCCAGCGCCTCTATCTCAGCGAGGGAAGCGAGAAGTATTTCTCGAGCCGTCCGTTGGTGGTGCGAAGCAATGGTGAGAGCGACCAAGGTCACTGCCTCAATCTCTAGTCCTGCGGCGAGCTTATAGCCCGTATCCAAGGTCACAGAGCTCTTGGCCAACTCCAGGTTACTAACAGTCCGCTGATCCACGTGCTTGGCCATCGCGGGCTGAGATATCCCTTTGCGCAGGCGCAGTACCTGTAGCGCTGCCGCGAAGGACTGACGGAGCGACATTACGAATCCCCAAAAACCAAGAGGTATGCCCCGTTTGCCTGCCGCCAAACAAACGTCTATAGTTGTTGTTTTGGCGGTCGCGCGGCTTAGCCAGCAATTTATGGGAAATAGAACCGGGGATGTGCTTGATGGATGACCCGTTCAGCGACGGTCTGATGGGGGAGGGAGGCATTGATCTGGTGGGCTCTGAACTGCCACTCGATGACTTGCTCCTCGCAGCTCGAGAACACTTCAAGTGGATGCCTCTTTGCGTTGTCGAGGAGTGGGTGATCTTGGATGCCATCCTCACGGAAGATGAGCAGGCCAAGGTATCTGCGGCAGGATGTCAGCCCATGTTCTTGTTTGCCCACAAGGTCGTGCATGACGAACAGCGCCGTTTCGAGCCTGGCGATTGGGTGCGGTCGACAATCGCTAGAACCTTCAATGAAGGCTACCTCTTCGAGACTAGAAACACCGTCTACGTGCTCAAAGGGCCAGGACAACGCAAGTCGTCTTCGCTGCAAGGCATCTTCTCAATCTTCTAGGTGTCGCGGCCCCCGCTTGTGACGACTCGACTGTTTCAGAGATCAAGATATGTTCCGTTCCCACCAAGCTGACATGGCCGGCATCCCAGGCATGTTTGGCGATGGACTCATGCATTGGCACGGCGTTTCCCGAGCGCTCGCTACCCACTGGTACCACGTGAGCGTTCAGCGTTTTCATGAAGGCCAATTCAGGAATTATGAGGAGATGCTCAACGATGAGATGCGCCTCGTCGAGCTGCTGGTTGCTCAGGATGAAGATCTCGTTGTGCATGAAGTCCAAGCCGTTACCCCGAGCTGGATGAACAAGGATGCCGGTTGGAAGATGGAGAAGCTCATGTCGCTCTCCATGGGACACAACCAAGCTGGTGTGGTCGTCTGTGTTCTGGAAGTAGAAGGTGGTGCTGTGTACGTCGATACGCATGAGGCTGGTTTCGGTGCCGACTCCCTGAACGACGTCAAAGAGCTGTATCGACGGGGTATGGCTCAGGCCAGTGCTGCATCAGAGCCCCGGAGGGCGTAGGCATGACAGAGGACAACACGGTAGCGGTCGACTTCCACGTTAAGCGCTACAGCGATTTCGATCTGCTGCGGATCGCTCGGGCTGTAGGCCAGCGGTATGAGGGCGAGATCACCGCGTTTCTGGTGAATGTCCACATTCATCGACTGAGTGCCGTTGGCGTGGTTTTTGGGCACGTTCGGCAAGGGCCTCATGGTCGGTTTGCTGATGGGCATCTGATCCAGACATCCGACATCGTGGCTATTAAGAAAGAAGGTAGGTTCTGGGTGATCACGACCATGAACTCCAAGTACGTCGTGGCTACTTTTCGCCGTGATGGTGGGCGCCGGAGCCTGAGGGATTTTTGCCGCCTTGTTGGAGACCGTTTCCCCAATACACAGCTGCACTGATTTAGATCGAGCCTGAGCACGCCAAGGTGTGCCCAAGGCCTCCCCCTGCCTGAAATTTGGGCCCGAGCAAGGAGCTGTAAGTGTTTATTAAGTTTGAATACCTGAAATTTTCTGGCTGCCTGGAAGACATACGAGTTTTTGAGAGCTTCTCAGATAATGTGCAAGTCATCATGAAAATAGATGACGTTCTCATTCCTAATTTTCGGATGCCTACTCGTATCTACGAAGATCTGGAAAATGGCGGACAGTACGAGTTTTACGGGCTTGTTCAGAAATCTAAGAATAAACAAAAAAATACAGGCTTTATATACGCCGCAAAGACTGCTAGCGGGAAAGTGCTCGAGCAGCCTAGCCTAAAGTACACCTCCCAGCTGGGTATTTGGGCGAATGGAGCGGTGATCTCAGCAGTGGCCTTTGTTTTGGCATGGGTAGCTTTGTTCTTTGGATTAGGCACCCTGGTTGATGGATATCATTATAGTTCTGTAAATGGATTTGCTGAGTATGCGGGTGATGTGACGCGTTATGCATTCGCTCTTGCTTGTATGATTGCAGCGTTTTTTGTGGGAGTAGGGATAAATCTGTTCTACAAAACAACGGTATTGGACACCTGGCAGTCGATTGCACCTGCAAAGCTTGTTGAGCGGTTCAGCAAAATGCATCGCTGACCATTGGGCGAGCCCTCCTTCAGAGGGGCGGCTGTCGTAAACCGTGCCCGGCTTGCCGGTCACGGCCCTCCGGGCTTCCATCCTCACGCCTGCGGCCATCCTTGGCCTGCGCGCTCCGCTTGCCGTTTGGTGTCAAACCCCTTGTTTATAGGGCTTGTAACGTAGTTTTTGGAATGTAACATTGGCGTTGTTACATTCCAGGAAATGCGTTACAGCAATTGTCTTAGAAGTCGAGTCGCTTCACCTCGTCAAAGATTTTTTGGGCAAGCTTGACCTGAGATGGTTAAGACATTCTTCGACAATTTCTGTAATCTGGCCCGATCATAGCCCCCAAGGAACACCCCCCCATGTCTCGTCTTGCAGAATTCCGCCGCCTTGAACTCCAGCTTGCTCAGCAGCTCGCAGAATTGGAAGCGATGAAAAATGACGGTGCAATCCAGGCTGAAATGGAGTTTGAAAACAAACTCCGTGCCCTGCTTGGTGAGTACGGTTTCAGCCTGCGTGAGGTGATCAGCATTCTTGACCCTCAAGCTCGCAGTCGTGCTGCAGCTCCAGTTTCTCAGGAGAAAGCGACTCGTAAGCCACGTGAAGTTAAGACTTACAAGAACCCGCACAACGGCGAAGTGATCCAGACCAAGGGCGGTAACCATGCCATCCTCAAAACCTGGAAAGCCGAGCATGGCGCCGAGACTGTGGAGTCGTGGCGTCAGTAATCTCCGCACCTTTAGCGGAATGGCTGCGATCCGCAGCCTAAGTGTCCGGCGACAAAACCTCTGTGAGGAAAAGACCTCTTTAACGACAACCTAAATCTCGTCGTGGAGAGCCGGAGACCCCGAGCAGTACCTTATGAACCGCCCCTGTTGACGGTTTTTTTTTCGCCTGGAATTCAAGTAGATCGCGACCGGGTCGAGCGTCTGGACAGCCAATCTTCTTCGTCTACCTTACTCATCGAACCTTTTGCCGTTTTGGATGTGAGTAGAGATTGCGTAAGGGCGTTAAGCTTATCTAGCTTGCGGGAAGCGTTTAAATACTAGGATCTACGGCTCATTCAACGGCACGCTAAATAGCTAGGCCATACCCAACCCCCCATGCTTTGACCCAGGCGTTAAGCGGCTATCGTTCACATTGGAAATCACTGCGTGATTACGGAGATTTCGAGACCACGACCCCAAAGGACGTTATTGTGCCGGCGAGGTGATTGCCTGGTACCCCGACCGGAAGATCATTCAGATGCGTGGATAGATAGTCTCAGCCACAAAGATGAGAAGGAGAACTATTCATCTCAAAAATTTTTCCTTAAGCCTAAAGAGTTAAACGATTCAGCCGATAAGCATAGACTGGTGTGTAGGACAGAGGTTTATATGAAGTTTCGTGATATTAAAATAGGGCCGCGTGCGGCGCTTATTTTTGCAATTATTGTCGCTGTGGTTGTTATGATGGGGCTACTTTCTGCTAATAAGTTGGAGAGGCTTCGTCAAGCAGAGCAAGATGTTGAAACAAATTGGATGGCCAGCATTCGGCTAGCTGGGCTTATAAACTCAAGCGTTCTTAGGCTAAGGTTGGAAAGTCTTCGAGCAACTACTACGAATGATCCTGTAGTTCGTGATCAGACAGTGAAAACTTTTCCGGACTATCGGCGGGAATTCACAAGCCTCATAAGAAAATATGAGTCTGTGGTAGCGAGTCCTGAAGAGCAGTCACTGTACGATAAGGTCAGGGCGAGCGCTGATCGTTATGAAGGTTTCCTGAACCAGTTAGAGCCAATGCTCCTCTCTGGTGACAATGCGGCTGCTTCTGCGTTGATTAGTTCGACTATCCGCCCCCTTACCAATAGTCTCGTTGATCAAATTTCTGATTTGATGGATTACAATGATCAAGGAGCAAAAGCAGCGGGGGTGTTAACAGGTGAAATCTATCATAGCGGATTAGTCACAATCTATGGTCTGCTTTTGGCCGTGGTGACGCTTACAATTGTTTTGGGTTACATGCTGGTGCGAAGTGTGACTCAGCCTCTGGACGAAGCGCTTTCAATTGCCAAGGTTATCGCGAATAAGGATCTATCGCAGACTTTCAAGGTTTCAGGTCGAGACGAGGCAGCTGCGATGCTGGCTGCTATCTCTCAAATGCAAAATAACTTAAAAGACACATTGACCCATATTTCCGATAGCTCAACGCAACTTGCTTCGGCTGCTGAAGAAATGGCGGCGGTCACTGAAGAAAGTAGTCGAGGGTTGGTCAAGCAAAACGATGAAGTCAACCAAGCTGCCACCGCTGTCAATGAGATGAGTGCCGCAGTTGATGAAGTGGCCGTCAATGCTGCGGAAGCCGCTGATGCATCCGGGCGAGCTCAAAAACTCACCAAATCTGGGCTCGAAAATGTTAAGAGAACTTTAGGAGCTATACAAGAGCTATCCTCCTATGTTGAGTCTACGGGTGAGCAGATCCAAACGCTTTCTTCGCGAGCTCAAGACATCAGTAAAGTCATCGAAGTGATTAGAGCCATCGCTGAACAAACCAACTTACTGGCGTTGAATGCCGCAATTGAGGCCGCAAGGGCTGGGGAGCAAGGTAGAGGCTTTGCAGTAGTTGCAGATGAGGTTAGGGCTCTGGCCCATCGTACTCAACAATCCACTCAAGAAATTGAGCAAATGATTGGCTCTATCCAGGACGATTCGCTTCAGGCTGTTAAGGCTATGGTCGAAAGTCAGAAAATGGCTGATGAATCTACCTCTGTAGCACAGCTGGCTAGTGAGTCGCTAGAGGAAATATCCCAGTCAATCACTATGATCAACGAACGTAATATTTTGATTGCGACTGCTTCAGAAGAGCAGGCGCAGGTGGCACGAGAGATTGATCGAAACCTCACAAGTATTCGTGATTTGTCTACTCAAAGCGCAGCGGGTGCGAGCCAGACGGCGAGTGCTAGCGGGGAAGTGTCCAGCCTTGCTGTCGGCTTAAATCGTGTAGTCCAGGACTTCAGGCTTTAAGCTCTAGGTCTATATTTGTTTTTGGATTTATTTTAGCAGGGATGCTTTTTTATAATTTCGCGCAGGGGTGCAGGTGTAAGTATGGTTTGTGGTTCTGTTTTCTTGTGCGTTGTCATGTGTTGCTTTGGGGGATTTTCCAAGTTGTAAGCTCTGTTTGGGGTGCCAAGGTGTGCCGAAACTAATTCTTCTAACTTTGTAACCTGCCAGGGCTTTGGCAGAAATATAGCGAGATCAGGTAGAGACTTGATTTCAAACTCGTAGTATCCACTCATGACAATAATTTTGGCATCAGGGTGTTCCTCGTTGGTAATCCAGGCAATGTCCACTCCGGTGAGCGAGCCGGGCATCTGCACATCAGTGAGCACTAAGCGCCAGCCTGGTTTTCTTAGCTGCTCACGGGCTTCATCGGCAGTGCTTACGGCTGTAACCGCAGCACCCCAATCTTCCATCAGTAGTGTCAGTAACTCCCGAAGCGTTGGTTCGTCCTCCACAATGAGGACGTTAGGGCGGTGTATCTCCTCTACTGGAAGAAAGTCTTTCATACTAGCACTCGAACATATAGCTACGGTTACAAAAATCTGAATCTACTTGCCGCTTCAACGTATCGTGGACAGCTCGTCACGCATACGACATGTGAACTGTACAGAAAATTCACTTGATCATCAGGGGGCAATACAGCACTGATCGGTGGAAGTGCTCGCTATTCTCCTGGATGATTGGCGTGGCTTCAAGAACTGCTGCGGGGGTATGGCAAAGCCTGGACTTCAGTTTTCCTGACTATATGATCAAGTTGGCGAGTTCAATTCCGTTCGTATCTGGATAGCCGGTCGGCTATGGCTTTTATAGCGCGATAGCACAAGCTTATTCAGTTATGCAGGTGACACAGGCATCGACCCTAGCCGCTATGCGGATAGCGATGTGCTCTCAACTCACACTGAAGGCCTGACTTCCTACATGATGCGTCCTGATGGAAGCGGTAAGCCGCTGACAGCGGGTGATGTGAGGCAGCGCTTTGCCAACGTCACACGAGGTACTGATCTGATCTTGGTAGGTAGGCCCGAACAAATTGCTGATCGAGTCGAGGAGCATGCTCGCATCTCGGGCACCAGTGGCTACATGCTTAACCCGCTCACAAGCCCTGGCACGCTTGAGGATTTCGCCGGGCTGGTCGTGCCAGCGCTTCAAAAACGAGGCCTCTATCGCACTCAGCCGCAAACCGGCACTTTTCGATCTCGACTGAGGACTGACGGCTCTAGTCGGGGCTACCGCCATCCGCCTATGGGGCTTGTTTTCGGGATCGTTGATATGAAAATCCTATGATCGGATAGCCAAGCCTCGGGATGGTCACTACCGGTGGGGCCTACTGAGGAGGCGTTCGACTCGGGGCTAGGGGAATCTATGACACAGGCTCTGTCATCGTGTGTTGCGATGGCCCACCGAACAGCTAATCAAGGAGCCTGAGTGGTTACTCGACCAGCCGCTTCTGGGTAAAAGTCTCCTGGATAGCTCGGTATCCGTCCTGAGATAGCCTTCGCCGGCTGCTTTCACGGCAGGGAGCGTAAGATGTGCGATGAGATCAGAACTACCCATTTGCTTTGATGTCATAATGATGCACAGGGACATCGGCACGTATCCTCGAGCCAGCCCTTCAGGACATCAGTCCAATGCTAAGCAACGACGATTTTCGGTACACCGCTCATAGGCATCTCCTCGAATTGGATGCTTCAAATTCCAGGCTCAGGCACCTAATTTCTCGGGGCGAAATCAACGGTGTCCTCTGGGAGGATGCTGTCCAATGGCATCAACACTCATATGAAACCTGGGCCATTTTCTTGAGCCAAAATACTCAGCCTTCGTTGCCTTCCTGATCTGCAATCGCAGCGAGATCTTCGATTTTCGGCGGTTCCACTTCACATCAGTCCTCCTCCCGGTGAGGGCAACTGCGCCTCTAGAGGCTCTCTTGTGCCAGAGCCTGGAAATCACAGAGCTGTCTGCGCACCACCCTCCCAACCCGATCAAAAACTGACTGGCCGCTCAAGAAAAAGTGGCCTGTGTCGATAATTGCTGATTCAGCACGTGTGGAGCCTAAAATTGTTCAACCGCAAACTCAAAAAAACGCTGCAGGAGCAGAGTGCGGAGCTACATCTGCTACGTCAGCAGGTCGAGCAAATGGACAGAGGGATGCTTTCCATAAGACTTGATGCTCAGTTCCGGATCTGTGCAGTCAATCGAATTTTCTTAGAAACCCTGGGGTACTCGAGCGACAGTCTGCATGGCCGTCCGCTTTCGGAGATCGTTCCGCCTTACGTCAAAAATCTCCCTTGCTTCCACGCCTTCAACCAAGCTGTGGCGCGATTCGAACCCGTCAATGACGAATATCGCTACCTGCGGGCTGACGGTACTCTGGCATGGTTGAAAATCTACTGGCTTCCTGTTCGAAATCAAGACGGGAGCTTGGCTCATGTCCAGGGCTACGGCAGTGAGATTACTCGTACCGTTGAGGAGGCCAAGGAGAATCAGGCTCTGATTGAAGCGCTGGTTAGGTCAACAGCTGTCATTGAATTTAAATTGGATGGCACCGTGATCACGGCGAACAAACAGTTCCTCGATGCCATGGGTTACTCACTGGGCCAGATCGTAGGCAAACACCATCGCATGTTCTGTTCTGCGCGAGAAGCGGCATCCGATGAGTACGTAAATTTCTGGAAGACACTCAACCGTGGAGAGTACGTCGCGAATCGCTTCAAGCGAATCGACGGGCGTGGCAACGATATTTGGCTGGAGGCAACCTACAACCCTGTGCATGACACCGAGGGCAAGCTAGCTAAGGTCGTGAAATTTGCGAGTGTGGTTACCGACCAGGTAGCTAGAGAACAAGAGGTTAAAGATGCTGCCGGCGTTGCTTTTGATGTCTCGCAACGAACGGATTCAAGTGCCGAGCACGGCGCTGTCGTGGTAACGCGAACGGTAGGCACGATGCGAAGTATCGCTGAGCAAATGAAGCTCGCAACCGACAGCATCGAGGCACTCGGTAAGCAATCTGCGTTGATCAGCTCAATCGTTCAAACCATTGGCGGTATTGCGTCGCAGACTAACCTTCTTGCCTTGAATGCGGCGATTGAAGCGGCACGTGCCGGAGAGCAGGGACGGGGCTTCGCTGTGGTTGCCGATGAAGTCCGAAAGCTTGCAGGCCATACCAGCTCGGCGACCGAAGAGATTGTGAACGTCGTTCAGCAAAACCAGGAGCTCGCTGATAAGGCCGTCGCCCAGATGTTCAGCAGTCGTGCGAAAGCCGAGGAGGGTTTGGTACTCGCCAACGAGGCGGGCACGGTTATCCTCGAGATTCAAAATGGAGCAAAGCAAGTAGTGGAAGCTGTTGGGCGTTTTGCTAACGAGGTGAAATAGACCTGTATCTCTTACGGTACTGAATTGAGGTGCGCCATCACAGATGGACGGACTGCGAATGTCCATCTGTCATGGCCAGTGCCTGTAAAGTTTTTAGCACTTCACGTCGTTGCCGTGCTGCCTCCTTTGAGTGGATTCGACAGGAGGCCAGCGGAGCGTTTCCCCGCAGGGCTGACCGATCAAACAGAGTCTCCACTCGTACAGGCCGAAGGTTTTTGATTGTTAAAAATCGAGCGTCACCCCTGCATACAGGGCCCGGCCATCGCCTGGCGAGTGTAGCGAGTTTTTAGCGCCATCGGGGTCATACCAAGCGTACTCGTAGTAGCGATTGGTTAGATTTTTCAACTGAAGATCCACGCTCATCGACTCACTCAACTTATAGGTGGCCCCGATGTTCATGAGTACGTAACCACCATAAGTGCCTTGAGTGTTCTCTCTCTCTAGGTAGTAATTGGTTTGTCCGTTTGCCCACGCAGATAGTTGAAGCATCGGGGTAGCCTGGTAGCTGATACCAGTATTCCACAGATGATGCGGCACATGGTCGATCTCCCTGCCTTTGCTCTGTGGTAACGCACTGCTGGGCTCAAGGATTTTTGAATACTGCCAGGAGTAGGACATCCACATTTCAGTGCGTTCGTCCGGGTGGAGGTTGACCTGCAGGTCATAGCCCCACCGTCGTGTTTCCCCCACATTATCGGAGTCGCCACTGGGGTCGTTCAGACGTCGGCTGACTTCACCCGATGCATCTTGTTGCCAGTAGGCAACGCGACCGTCCATCCAGCTGACTGGCGTAAACTTGATGCCGGTCTCCCAGCCTTCGTTGATCGATGGATCAAGGTCTTCGTTACGCGGCGGTACCTTATAGGCAGCTGCACCTGTGCCTACTTGGAAAGTGCGGCCCCAGTTCGCATAAAAACTCGCAAACTTCCAGGGGGAGTATACGACACTGAGCTTCGGCTGTTTGATCAGGCCATAGTCGTTAATGTCGTAATCTTGGTCGGTGAGCTTGTTGGTGAAATCGCCGCTGATCTTGTCGACGCGGTAGGCCGGGACAATCTTCAGCGACTCAAAGGGCTCGATTTCGGCCTGCATATAGGCCCCAACGGTATTGAAGTCGAAATCCTGGTCGCGAGTCTGGTTCTGCCGCACCCGGTTGATGGTGTTGTAGCGCTCGCTGCGATTTTCCTGTTTCTGCACATCGCTACCACCCTCTAGGGCGAAGGCGTGCAACCAGTCAACCTCGGGTCGCCAAGTCAAAGAGGTGATAGCGCCGTACTGGGTCTCGTAGGCGTCACGCTCTTGCTGCGAGCTGGTGCTCCAGTATTGCGTCCAGCGGCGGTCATCGAAGGTGTTCACATAGGTCTTGGCTGACCAGGACAGCGTGTCAGCCAGATCAGTGTCGAAGTGCAGGCTGACCTGATTCATACGCCGCGTACCCTTATCCGTGGCGTTATACGGGTTGCTCATGCGAGGGTGATGCCGGGCATTGTCTTCTGTCAGGTATCCAGCCTCATCTGCTTCGGCCTCGTAGTGCCTAGCGATCAATCCCAAGCGATAGCCGTTGTCATCAGGGGTGTAAAACCACTTGCCACCGAAGCTGTAGCGTTCGGTGTCAGCATGGTCTCTATAGCCATCTACCTGTTGTCGAGCGAAGAAGTAGTTCTGCGTCCAGTTGCTGGTCTCGATGCCCTTGGCCATTTGGACTTCACGGGTATTGAAGCTGCCATAGCGCAGTCGTGCCTTGTTGTAGTTACCGCCTATACGAGTATTGATGTTGACGTTGCCAGCGATGTTATTCAGCCCGTAGCGAGCGTCACTGGTGCCACGGACGATCTCTATGCTGTCGATGTCCATGGGGAACACCGAATCGATGAAGGGCATGTTGCCGTCATTCGTGTTGCTCGGGATGCCGTCAATCAGCAGCTTCACTGCGTTAACCTCACCCTCTCCATTGAATCCCCGAAACGAGATTTTTCCGGAGGTGGTGCCTTGGTTGAACTCGGTGAGCATCACGCCAGGTGCCCGGTTGAACAGCTCCCAGCTGTAGGTAACGGGCATTTTTTCAAGGATGTCGCCACCGAGAATGTCGACTGAACTGAGTACGCTGCTGGTGGCCAGGGGGCCAGTGCTAGATCCTGAAATGTTCACGGCACCCAGAGTCAGGGTGGAGCTTTCGGGCGGCAGGGTATCGGCAGTTGCAGTCGAAAGTGGACTGACGGTAAAGGCGCTGGTGATGGCGAGCACGGGCAATATAGCGCGTGCGGAATTGCAATACGCAGGCATGACGTATGTTCCTGGTAAAAGTCGAATACGACCGGACTCGCTCAAACGCGAGCACGTTCTGGATTGAGTGACTGCTTAAACCAGGGGGGAGGCGCGAGGATTTAGACTAGGCCGCTGATGGCGAGGTAGGGGAAGGAGCGGGGTATCGCCTAGAAGTACAGTATCAGGCCAGAAGCGTGGAAACAGATGCTTGAAGTAGTCGCCGGATACACCGGCCTGGCCGGCATGGCAGCAACAGCAGTCCCCACTTTGCACCTTGCCCAGAGCATTATCAGCCAGATCTGTCTGGTCAACCTTAATCTGTGCCAGCAAGGATTTAGGCAAGCTTTCCAGGCCATGAATGCTGCAGAAGCTGCCCAGGATCAGAGACTCATCAACTGGAGCGTTACGCAAACTACGGTCGAGCGGCATCATCAGCAGGTTGAACAACACTGCAAAGCAGGCGAGCAACAGCAGGTGGTTACGGAAGCGCGAGACCATGATCCTTTCCGCTTGGCGAGCGCCGGCATTAAGCCGGAATCAGCGCAACCTGTAAAACCTTTTCATAGGTGCTCGGCGATAAGCGTCACACGCCAAATGTGCTACTCCAGTGTTACTGCGAGCCGCCCAACTCAATCACTGTCGGGGCGTGCAGCCATTTGAGAAATTCACTGAGCTAATCGACGCCACAAAAGCGAGGCTCCTCGCGCCGTCAGCCGAGCAGCTACCTTTCGATCCCGGTTATGGCTTGACGTCTCTAGCCGGAGCCCGTCATCCGCCCGAAGCTACTGAACCCACCAGCCTCCAGTGAGTGGGCGCTTTACGAGGTGATCCCTCATCACGGCCATTGCTAATTTCGCGGGTTCCGCTAACTTATACAAAACCTGTACAAGATTGAGGTGTTGTACATGTATTGCCAGTGGCCTTTGACCCTTTATTTTGACGGTGCCTGCCCATTGTGCGCCAGGGAGGTGGCCTTCCTGCGCAGGCGTTCAACTGCAGCAAAGCTCATCCTGATCGATATTGATGGCGATGACTTCGATCCCATAGCTCTTGGCCTGTCGATTGAGCAAATGAGATCGTGCTTGCACGCAAGGTTCGCGAACGATCATTGGGTGACAGGCTTGGACGCTACCCTTTGGAGCTGGCGTGCTGCCGGTGTTGGGATGTGGGCCGCTCCACTGGCTTGGCGTCCGCTACGTCCTTTGCTTTCAGTTTTGTACAGGTTTTTCTGTCGTTTGAGACCAAATTTGGCCTGGTTACCCCATCCCGAGGGTAGGCAACGTTGCAAAGGTGAGGAATCCAAATGTCACATTCGCTAGCCGAGCATTATCGTGAAATCCTTGTTGGCGTTGGTGAAAACCCTCAGCGAGAAGGGCTCTTGGACACACCCCAGCGTGCTGCCAAAGCGATGCAATATCTATGCAATGGCTATACCCAGAGCCTAGCTGAGATAGTCAATGGCGCTTTGTTCGAAAGTCAGAATGATGAGATGGTGGTCGTTCGCGATATTGAGTTGTACTCATTGTGCGAGCATCACATGTTGCCGTTTATTGGGAAAGCGCATGTCGCCTATCTGCCAACAGGACGAGTATTAGGGCTTTCCAAAGTGGCGCGTTTAGTTGATATGTTTGCCCGCCGTTTGCAGATTCAAGAGAATTTGACTAGACAGATTGCATGTGCCATGCAGGAAGTGACTGATGCGGCAGGTGTTGGCGTCGTTATCGAGGCCAAGCACATGTGCATGATGATGCGAGGTGTAGAAAAGCAGAACTCAGTGATGATTTCATCGGTAATGCTAGGTGAGTTCCGAGACTCCCCGACTACCCGGCACGAATTCCTCAACCTCATTGGGCGAAATACTTGAAATATGACCTCTAGCCGCATATGAAGGACGTGCCCATGAGTGCAGTTTTCAATACGTTATCTCCAAGTCGTTTTAAAGTCCTTGGCTATAGTGGCTTGCTGCCGTTCGTTGGCGCGGCACTGCTGATTTGTTTAGCGACTGATTACCGAGATTCACTATCTGTTGCTTTGGTGGGCTATGGGGCTGTGATACTGAGTTTTGTCGGGGCCTTGCATTGGGGGTTCGCTATGACGTTACAGGAGTTGTCTGCAAATGGACGACAGGAGAGGCTAGTGTGGAGTGTTATTCCAGCCCTCATCGGTTGGGTTAGCATGTTGTTACCTGTGTCATGGGGCAGCTTGGTATTAGCTTGTGGTTTCATTGGGCATCTTTGGCAAGATCGTAAATTGGTCAATATTTTGCCTGGGTGGTACTGGCCTATGCGAGTACGTTTAACCATAGTCGCAAGTGTGTGTTTGCTAATTGGTGCGCTTGTACTGTATTTTTTTGATTGAGCTCATTATCCCGATGGCAGCGGCTGGGCAACCATTGAGGCGGTACCACCTAGACTAGGTCAGCCCTGTGCGTGACGGCTTTTAGGGCTTTCGGTTATCAGAAGCGCTTGCTAACTAATCGGTCTAGCTCTTGGCGGGTTTTGCAGCCCATCATTGAGTGACCTTTGATGTGCAATTCGGCAGCTCGGGATGATCCAATGCCGAGTATGCTGGAGAAATAATTGGTAAAATTTTTCCTCTTGCAAGGTTGTTTGATTGGATAAAATCTTAACGTGTGACGCCGGGCCCCTCTGACGGTTAATTAGCCGCCATGTCGGAGTCATAGTTGTTGAACTACGACTATATAGGAGGGGCTCATGACTGCCCTAAATGCGTATCTCTCTCAGGATGTCCTGGGCACTGATCTGTGGCTCTGGCTTTCCTTTTTTGCTGTGGTTTTAACTCTGCTAGCGCTTGACTTAGGGGTTCTCCATCGAGGGAATCGAGAGATTGGCGTCAAAGAGAGCTTGCTGCTGTCAGCTGGTTACATCAGCATGGGCCTACTGTTCGCTGTTTGGGTTTACTTCCAGAAAGGCAGCGACGCAAGTATGGACTATGTGACTGGTTTCCTGATTGAGAAGTCCCTGTCGATGGATAACGTATTCGTTATCGCATTAATATTTAGCTTCCTGGCCATCCCTAGAGAGTTTCAGCATAGAGTGCTGTTCTGGGGGATTATGGGAGTCATCGTCTTGAGGGCCATTATGATAGGCCTGGGGGCCGCGCTCATTGCGCAGTTCAGCTGGATACTTTACTTTTTCGGAGCTTTCTTGGTTTTCACTGGGATAAAGATGCTATTCGCTCGTGTGGATCATGCGCCTGATCTGGAGAATAACCGGTTCGTCAAGTATCTCCGTAGTCATTTGCCCATAACCAAGGAATTGCATGGTCAGAATTTCTTGGTGCGGCTGCCCAATGACTCAGGTAAAAAGGTGTTATGGGTAACACCGCTATTTCTTGCTTTGATTCTTATTGAGTGTGCTGACTTGGTCTTCGCTGTTGATAGCGTTCCCGCAATCTTTGCTATCACTCAGGATCCCTTCATTGTCTATACCTCTAACATTTTTGCCATACTCGGATTGCGGGCGCTGTATTTTGCGCTGGCGGCGATGATAAGCCGCTTCGCTTATCTTAAGTATGCCTTGGCCTTGGTGCTTGTCTTCATAGGTACGAAGATTTTCCTTCACGATATCGTGGGCAAGGTACCCGCAGAGATTTCTCTGAGCGTTACAATTGGTCTTCTGATTGGCGGTGTATTGCTGTCGCTTTGGAAGACAAGAGAGCCCGTCAAGTTTTAACGTACTAGCTTTTATCGTTGCTTTTAGCGAGAGGAAAGCGCGGAAGCGTTATGAATTACAGGAAAATGCAGTAAACCTGTAGATCTTGGATTGGGCGTCCGCCATTACACCGCTTAAGCTTCCGCGTGTAATGGCTGGATGTCTACACTCCTTGAGCACAAGCGCCCTGGCTATTTAGTTTTCAGTTTGCTCTTGCAGTGAAATGCTGAACCCTCGGTCATAGTCATAAGCAGCGGTGCTGAGATGATTCAAATAGAATTGATCGCACCCATCGTTGTCCTTCATCTCGCTCCGTTCTCCCATGCCAAATCATAGCTTTGGTAAACCCAGGAATATCGACTGGCGGCTCTCTCACGACAAGTGTTTCATCCGCTGGAGTCAGCCGCTCTGGTACTACAGCGATCAGATTACAGGTGCTGAGCAACTCAGGGAGTATGAGGAAGCTGGAGACTGAGATGCAGACTCTGCGTCGGCGATTAATTGTTGACAGCGCTTCATCAGTCACTCCGCTGAAAGAACCTCCCGCTGGCGAAACTAGCACATGGTCTAGCTCACAGAAGCGATCAAGTGACAGCGTAGCCGGTTGGGCATCAGGATGGGTTGCACTCATCAGGCAAACGTAGCGTTCATCGAAAAGGCGCTGTGATAACGCTCCTGGCGGGATCATCTCTGGTGTGACTAGGGCTATGTCGATCTCGCCCTGCTCCAATTGAGTTGGCAAGCTGGCTAGGTCTACCGCACGAACTGCAACCCGGATGTTTGGAGCCTGCTTTCGGAGTGCGCTCAGGAAGGGCACTACGACCGCCCGAAGAGCGTAGTCAGTCGCAGCGACTGTCACGAACATTTTGCTGGTCGTGGGATTGAAGGCCTCTTGTTGCAGCAGAGCTTCCATGTCACTGATTAGCTGCTTGATCGGGGCGGCCAACTGCTGAGCCCGCAGCGTTGGCACTATGCCGCGCTGTGCCCTGATGAATAGAGGGTCGTCAAAACTATCCCTGAGGCGATTGAGCATGCCGCTTACCGCAGGTTGAGTTAATGACAAGCGATCAGCTGCCTTGGTGACACTACGTTCGTCCAAAAGCGCGTCCAGCGCCTTGAGCAAATTGAGGTCAAAATTTCTGATATCAGATTTCATGATGCCCGGGATAATAAATGACGATTGGCGTTATTTTACCTCGGCATCGATCATCCCTCCATCCACATTCCAAGAGGGAACCTAACCATGCATGAGATCATTTGGCCGGAAGGCTATCTACCTGGTTTCACTGATAATTTCGCTTCGAATGAAGTCATCGTTGCTGGGTTGAGAGCGGAGGACATCTGGCCGCTGTTGGCATGTCCTTCGTGCTGGCCGACCTATTACTCGAATTCTGCCAACATCCGCATCTACGATCATGCCGGCCCGGAGCTCGTGAATGGTGTCCGGTTTTACTTTGAGACCTTCGGCTTTCCTGTCGAGGCGCAATGCAACGAGTTCGACGCCCCATCCGAGGATCATCCTGGTCGTATTGCTTGGCATGGTTGGGCAGGGGAGGGCGAAGATAGGCTGGATGTCCACCACGCGTGGCTTATTGAAAACTTAGAGGGTGGCCGAGTTCGGATACTCACCCAAGAGACCCAGATCGGAAAGCCTGCACAGGAGCTTGCAAAGGCCCAGCCGAACCCTATGATCAACGGCCATCAGGATTGGTTAAATGGACTGGTCGATGCTGCAAAGGGCCTGAGCTTTTAACCGGATCTTGGAACTTAAATGCGGCAATTAGTTACATTCAGTGTGTTGTTGCATCTGATCAATGACTCGCCTGGTTCTGGACGACAGAGGTCACTCTGATCTGTAGATGAGCCAGAGCGTGTCCACCACAGGGTTCCCACACTTCACAACCTGCAAACTATCTTGTTTGAGGAAGGCGCGCCTGGCGAACTTCGGCAGCACAGTAAAGGCCAAACCTCGTGAGCCGGCTCCGATATGAGGCCTACCTGATTGCTGAAGCGCCGTTTCTGGGTTGCTTAACTACTCGGCGTATCTGGATATCTTCGACTGAGAAGACGTGTTGCCATCCCGACCCCATCGGGGAGAGAACCTGGGTCAGCGACTGGGTAGGTAGTCCATCAAGATTGGCCGAGCGTGAGTGCGCCTATCCCTCTAACAGGAGCGCCAGCTTTGGGAGATTGCCGTCGATCACTTTGGCCCAGAGCCACTGCTCCAGATCGGCGTGGAACTGGAGGGCACTTTCAATTAACCAGAGCATGCCACAGTTGATCATCTGTCCACGGCTAATCATCCCTTGGCAGTGCTTGCCAGGTGTTTTTCTAGAGCATTTGCGGCTCGATCACCGGACTGAGTGTCCACACGGTCACTCAAGGTTTGACAGAGATGGCGTAGCTGCGAAATCGTGACTCCTGTATTTGTGCTGATTCGCATGTGCGCCTGAAGCTGTGGCTCGACTCCCGCAAGCGTGGAAAGCATTCCCACTGTGGCCAGCTCACGCGTCTTCCAATCCAAGGTGTCTCGTTCGAATATGTCACCAAATAGGTGAGTGCGGAGGTATTGGTTAGCTATCGGGGCAAAATCGAACAAGGGCCCCTCAACCGGTGAACCCGACAACTTCGTCTGGTTAGCGGTACCTGCGGCCAGCAGGGCGTCACCTTGAGGTATTGGACGGCTAGGTTCGAGACCTGGATCGTCAACGATGCCGCGCTGTTTGCGTGATTCCAGCACCTGCATCAGCTCCGTCAGCGCGTTCAGAGATCGGGGGAAGCCGGCATAGGCGTAGAGTTGTACAAGTACCTCACGCAGTTCGCTGACGGTCAGTTTCAAATCCAATGCCTGATCCAGAACAGTGTTCAAGCGGGGCAGGTCACCAATGGCAGCAAGCGCGGCTGCGACGACAACCGCTTGTTGTTCCTCGCTCAGCAACTTGGAATTTGATTGGGATGAAATGGGGTGGCTCATGACATTGCGCGTTCCGATTGGATCAGACGAGGCCATCTCTGTAGCGCCTAGTCCGATCATGAATGTGGTTGCTATTCCGGCATTGATACACTTACTGAGCACGCGGCCCGCTGTATTGTTCATCGGTCACTTTCTCCATCCAATGGACATTATTACCTTCAGCTGTAGCTGTAACAGCCAGGTGCGTCATGCTCGTTGTGGGGGCAGCTCCATGCCAATGCTTAATGCCTGGCGGGCACCACACGACATCCCCAGGACGAAGTTCCTGGATAAGGCCTCCCCATTGTTGAGTCAGGCCAACCCCCGAAGTGACCACCAGCCGCTGGCCGGCAGGATGGGTATGCCATGCGGAACGTGCCCCCGGCTCGAATGTCACGAAGCTACCCGAGGCGCTAATACCCGAGTTCGCAGGCCACACCGGATCAATTCTCACGGCACCGGTGAAGAATTGAGAGGGGCCAACCATAGAGGCCTGTTTACCCGCTCTGGTTATTTCCTGTTGGCGGGGTGAGGGGGTTTCAGCTGCTTCGCTCGATGCGAGTTGCAAAGCAGAGATGCATATCGCAGCTGTAATGGAGTGAGCATTCATGTTGGATACCCTCATGGTCAGAGATCTTGGGTAGCACGAGACCTCAGCTCAGCCTTTTTCCACCGAGCCACTCAGGAAGACAACGTCAGTCACTGGCTCCAGCCAATCTACGGCCTTGCCATCCATATATTCATTGATCGCGACATGCTGCATAGCCGTAGTATCGGTCGCGCCATGCCAGTGTCGGCGTCCGCAGTTGCACCAGATCAGATCGCCTACGCGGATCTCGGTCTTCGGGCCATCTTCACATTGCGTCCAGCCCACCCCCTCGGTAACCAGCAAGGCTTGGCCCAAAGGATGAGTGTGCCAGTGGGTACGAGCACCTGGCTCGAAGTTAACCACTGCAACGCCAACTCGAGCGGGGGCAGGCGCTGTGAAGACGCGGTCGATGCGTACTTGCCCCGTGAACCATTCAGCAGGCCCTTGGATCGCATTGGCCGAGCCTGCACGGTGGACTTGCATGGCCGCGCTGGAAAGGTTGTTGTCCGCCATATTGTTTCAGCCTCCCAAAAATGTGATTGAGACAACTGTAGCGACCGCGCTTTAATTCGAGTATTAGCAAAATCAAGAAATCGGTTTGAAGCTGAGCTTAACAATGAAATCAGGCAATCTGAGCGATCTGGTGGTCTTTGTGACCGTAGCCAGGGAGAGTAATTTCACCCGGGCAGCGGCACGATTGGGTGTGTCACCTTCAGCCGTTAGCCAGACAGTAAGGGGGCTCGAGGAACGTCTCGGTGTTCGCCTCCTCACCCGCACCACTAGGAGTGTTACGCGAACGGAGGCAGGGGAGAAACTGCTTCAAGATATCGCGCCGCTATTGGATCAGATCGATGGTCACCTGAATGGCCTGACCGAGTTCGGGCAATACCCCTCAGGGACGGTGCGGATCACAGCCGATGAGTTCGCCGCCCGCCATGTTCTATGGCCGAAACTACAGCTGGTGATCGAGTCCTACCCGGATGTCACGATTGAATTGATGACCGATTACGGCCTGACTGACATCGTTGCCGAGCGATTCGATGCGGGTGTACGTTTGGGCGGCATCATCGATGCAGATATGGTGGCTGTGCCCATTGGGCCTCCCATGCGGATGGTTACCGTAGCCTCACCCGCCTACTTGAAGCGGTATGGAGTACCCCGCCGCCCCGAGGAGTTGATGGCCCACAGGTGCATCAACCTGCGGTTGCCTACGCACGGCGGCCTTTATCCTTGGGAGTTCACCCACGATGGCAGCGAGTTTCGCGTCCGGGTGCAAGGGCCCCTGATCATGAACAGTTCGTTGCAAATACTGGATGCCTGTCTGGCAGGGGTGGGTTTGGCCCAGGTGACCGATGTACACGCTCAGGAGCATATCGGCAGCGGTGCCCTCGAAGAGGTATTGGCTGAGTGGTCGGAGCTCTTCCCTGGTTATCACCTTTACTACCCCACGCGCCGGCAGCAAACCGCTGCTTTCAGGGTTGTTCTTGAAGCACTCCGAAGCGAGTAAGAGGTTGCGTGATGTCAGATGTCCAGCCGGCTTTCAGTGCTGGGAAAATTCGACTCGGATAACGTCACCGCCAAGCATCTGCATCAGGGCGTCGGGGGTTTCAATGTTTCCGATACGGGTGTAAGAGTATGGCGTTTTGAATGTCTTGTAGAATACCACTAGGGTCTGCGATCCATACAGCATGACGTCGCCTGCCTTGATCGTTCCTGGAAAGCTCGCATCCTTGGGGAGTGGTACCGCGAGATCGACATACTTTTCGTTACTGTTGAGATCGGCCATTTCAAGCGTCAGGGGTATCAACGCGGAGAAGGCACGAGCTGCCTCAGTGTCAGCCAACCTGATTTTGTAATGCCGCTCGCCTACTGACATCTGCATGTGGGGTATCTCCTGTTGAGCTTTCGCTTCGCCAGATTTCGCCGTTTGAGAATCAGATGCGCTGGCCGAAACTGCGTGAGCTAAACCAAGTGCCATTAGCCCACTCACCCAAGCGAGGTACTGCAGGCTAGACCATCGATAATGAGCGGCCTTGTAGGTTAGAGGTAAAAGCTTGTCGGGTGTGCTCCTTCTCATTGCATCTCCTTGCATCCTGGTTTGGGCGACGTTTTGAAGGCTGAGGATCAGGGCACGTTAGGCGTGGAGGCAGCTGACCTCTCCGCACCTAAACGCAGCTCCGCAATATCGCGCTTTGGAGGCGTGCCGAACTGGCGCCCGTACTCACGGCTGAACTGCGATGGACTTTCGTAGCCGACCTTGAATGCGGCGGTCGCTGCATCGAGGTGTTCGTTGAGCATCAAGCGTTTTGCCTCGTTCAACCTCAACCATTTCTGGTACTGCAGTGGACTCATTGCGGTGAGCTGCCGGAAGTGCTGATGGAATGTGGAGAGGCCCATCTGTACCTTAGAGGCGAGCTCGTCCACCCGCAGAGGCTCGGCGTAGTTGAGCTTCATCCAGTCGATGGCCTTTGCGATTCTATGACCCTTGCTGCCAACGGAGGCGATATAGCGCAGGAGAGGGGCTTGGTCACTTAGCAGTAACCGATAATGTATCTCTCGCTGAATCAAGGGCCAGAGTACCGGGATCGCATCGGGCTCCTCCAACAGCTCAATCAGCCGGGTGAAGCTCTCCAATAGCTTCTGGCCCAGTCCACCAACTCCAGCGCTGGTGTAAAAGGACTGACCGCTCGCAGGAGGGCGACCATCTTGCGCGATCAATTCGGCCAGTGTGCGCAAATCGAGCTTGAATACCAAGCCAAGACAGGGGGCTTCCTCGCTGGCCACAGTCACCGCAGAGTTGGCGGGAATGTTTAGTGATGTAACCAGAAAACGAGTCGTGTCGTATGGGAATACGTCACCGCCGATAACCATTTCCTTTGCCCCTTGCGCAACCAAAACGATGCTTGGTTCGACAATGCACGTAATCGGTGGGGCTGGTGCGTTGCGTCGATAGACGCTTAGGCCTGCAATGCTTGTCGCGAAATCTCCAGCGGTGGGCGCGTGGGCACCGATGATCCTACACAGTGTGGCCCTTGGGTTCGTGCGTGAAGGCGGCAGTGCGGTTGCGGGCATGGTGAGCGTTCCGATCAGCGTGTAGCGAAAACACTACTCGCGCGTCGCTTTCAGTGTCCATGCCCAGTCAGTCACGTCTGGACAATTGGGCAAGAAAACTAACGGTTTGCTCTACTGATGTGCTGGTTCACGCGAGGAACATGGGTGGCAGGTGGGATGACCCTAGCGTCCGCGAGCGATGTCCTCTCACATCCCTTCCATTTCGAGCAGACAGGAAGATGTGCATGAAGTCTTTGTTGATTACGTTTGCCTTGATGGCCAGTTCACTCACTGCGGGAGCCGCCAATATGTCCCATGGGGCCAACAATTTCTATCAGAGTGAGCAGGTTTCACTCGAGCGCGTCACCTTCAAGAACCAGTTCCAGATGACCACTGTCGGGAATCTGTATCTGCCGAAAAAACAGAGCGTGAATGCTAAGCATCCCGCAATCATCGTTGGACACCCGATGGGTGCGGTAAAGGAGCAAAGCTCGAACCTTTATGCCCAAAAGCTGGCAGAGCAGGGCTTCGTGACCCTGGCCATTGATCTGTCGTTCTGGGGTGAAAGTGACGGGCGTCCACGCAATCTGGTGTCGCCGGACATCTATGCCGAAGACTTCAGTGCGGCGGTCGACTATCTCAGTGCCCAAGGTTTCGTTGATCGGAGCCGTATTGGCGTGCTGGGTATCTGTGGAAGCGGCAGCTTCGCCATCAGTGCTGCGAAAATTGATCCACGCATGAAAGCGATTGCCACGGTCAGCATGTACGACATGGGGGCCGCCAACCGCAATGGACTCAAGCATGGTGTCACAGTCGAGCAGCGCAAGAAGGCAATCGCCGAAGCAGCAGCACAGCGTGATGTCGAGTTTGCTGGTGGTGAAACTCAGTACACCAGTGGCACGGTTCATCAGCTGACCGAGAGCGCTAACGCCATTGAGCGGGAGTTTTACGACTTCTACCGCACACCACGTGGGGAGTTCACCCCCAAAGGAATGTCGCCGCTTCTGACGACGCACCCCACGCTGACCAGCAATGTCAGGTTCATGAACTTCTATCCGTTCAATGACATCGAGACGATCTCGCCTCGTCCGATGTTGTTTATCGCAGGAGAGGAGGCTCATTCCCGTGAGTTCAGTGAAGAGGCGTATCGCCTTGCCGGTAAACCCAAGGAACTGGTGATCGTCCCAGGTGCTGGCCATGTGGATCTGTACGACCGCGTCGAGCTGATCCCCTTCAGCAAGCTGACGACTTTCTTCCGCGAAAACCTCAAGTAACTGATGTCGTTTATCAGGCTCAGCTGACGCACGCTGGGCTTGGGCACCCGCGTCTTTTGAAATTGGTACAACGAGAACCACCATGAGCAGCCCGGCAATATCCCTTCAACACTCAAGTCGTCAGGTCTGGAGCGCTGTTCTGGCGATGTCACTCTGCGCATTCGCTTTAGTGGCGTCTGAGTTCCTCCCGGTGAGCTTGCTCACGCCGATTGCATCCGAGTTGTCTCTGACAGAGGGCCAGGCTGGGCAGGCCATTTCCATCTCGGGATTCTTTGCTGTGATCACCAGCCTATTGCTGGTCACCATGACTCAGGGGATCGACCGCAAGCCTGTCCTGCTGGCCACAACGGCGCTCATGCTGGTTTCGGGTGGGATGGTGGCCTTTGCTCCGAACTACCTCACCTTGATGGTAGGGCGCGCCGTACTTGGGATTGCCATTGGTGGTTATTGGTCGATGTCCACTGCAGTAATGATGCGCATCGCACCTGAAGCGCTCGTTCCGAAGGCCATTGCCGTTATGCAGGGCGGTACAGCGTTGGCCACGGCAATCGCAGCGCCAGTTGGAAGCTACCTAGGCGGCATGATTGGCTGGAGAGGGGCATTTTTTTGCGTCGTGCCATTGGCCGCATTGGCGTTGATCTGGCAAGCATTCACACTGCCGGCCATGCCGAGTGAGCGGACTCAAGTATCGGCCACCGGCTCCTTGCGTTTGCTGGGAGACAGCAAAGTCGCTCTCGGCATGGCTGCAGTAGCGTTTCTCTTCATGGGGCAGTTCACACTATTCACATATCTGCGACCCTTCCTGGAAACGGTCACGCATGTCGATGTGCCCACGCTCTCGCTCCTGCTCTTGATCATCGGTGTGGCAGGATTGGTGGGCACCATGTTGGTCGGCTCCTTCGTTAGCCGAAACCTGAATAGGATTTTGATAGGCATACCGTTGATCATGACTGCCACCGCATTTGCCGTGATCGCGGTTGGTAGCTGGGTGGTTCCGGTCGCCGCATTGTTGGGGCTGTGGGGGCTGGTTGCGACCTGTGCGCCTGTTGGGTGGTTCACTTGGTTGGCCAAAGCGCTGCCGCACAATGCAGAAGCCGGTGGTGGCTTGATGGTCGCGGTTATTCAGTTGGCGATCACTGCTGGTGCAACTGCAGGCGGGGTGCTGTACGACGGGATGGGTTATCAGGCTACCTTCATTGCCAGTAGCGCGTTCTTGTTCATCGCAACCACGCTGAGTGTTATCACAAATCGCAGGTGAAATACGGCACCGCCATTGTGGGGCAGCTATCCTTCCTTGGCTAACGTTGCTTGGTTTGCGCCATGCTGGCATGACAGCGAGTGGGCTAGCCATGGCGAAAGGGAGAGATCGTGAAAAGAGATCTGAGCAAGGTGCTCATGCCCGACCACCCCCTGTACACAGAGGCTGTGGAAGCACTCAAGCTGTACCACCGAGCCCAGGCTGAAGGGGTGATTGGAGCGGAGCTGGAGCGCCTTCGGTTGATGGCTGAGCATCGTTTTCAGGCAGTCACCGACTATCAATTGCACGCCCTCGGCGGGCCTGCTGAGAAAGGTCATTAACAGATGGCCTACCTGATCGATCCATTGTCGCAAGGTGCGGAATCTGTACTTTGCTCGCGACTTACCATATATGAAGCCCACTGACGCGATACGAGGCAAGGAAAGGGACATCCGGCGCCTGATCGAGGCCTATGGTTTCATTGAGCCAAAACTCTTCGGCTCTGCAGCTCGAGGCGATGATCACGAAGGGAGTGACCTCGATCTGCTCGCCACCATCCCTTCAGCAATGGCCGGCAAGATTTCCTTGTTCGACATCGCAGAGCTCGAGGTTGAGCTCCAAGCCATGGTGGGCGTGCCGGTCGACTTCTACGTCCGCAACAATATGCCTGAGCACCTCAGGCCATCCATTGAGCGTGAGCTGGTTACGCTATAGCATGTGAACATGCTTGCGATGATCCTGGCGTCCAGCAGGGCATGGTGAGGCAGTTCTTCCCCATCGTTCGTCGCGGTCAGGGTCGTGGCATCAGTGGGGAAATTCCTGACGTTCTGGGGCCATTTCCCATCGTGATAGGCGAGCTCGCAAAACAGCTCCCAGTCGTAGGCAGGTGCGTCAGTGACAATCTCGAGCTCTTCTTCGTAGGTTGCCTGGAACCGCAGGAGCGCCGCTCTGGCCTCGATGATTGGCATGGCGTACTCACCGCCCCACAACTGCGGCAGTACGATCTCCTTCACGAACTCACTGCAGTCTTCTTCTCGCCACGCGTCGACCACTTCCACGTAGAATTCCCGGCGATCCTCGGCGACCAACGCCAGGGAGATCAGCTTTGCCTGCGCGGTGAGCTGAGTGAACTCACAATCGAGAAAGAGCCTCATCTGTTGGAACCTCTGCAATGACTAGGGCCCGCCTGAAGTTGTCCCAGGAAGGCCGCGTGTGGGAAATCGCCTTGGCGTATTTCGGCCCCGAAAAGCTGTTGGAAACGATTGTAGATCTGTGGGGCGGTGCGAGCCCTCTCACAAGGCCGACCGTCGAGCACCTGTCGACCGACACGCTACCCGCAGATGTCGTGAATATACTGAAAATTGCCCAGGTGCGAGTCGGGGCCCTCGTTCCTGATCGCCAGCCTGTACCTGGTGTTGTCACCTTGTACGCCCGGCACGCCAATGACCTCGCCGATGGGATCCTGGCAAGACTGCCGAGAGGCGAGCTCACCCGTACCTTGCGGGGATCGCAGTTAGAAGTCGAACTTGGCCTGTGACGTCCATCTGCGGCAGGGAGAAATGACGTGACGATTGATCATCGACTGCGCAGCCTGGAGACCGCGAGGCGCAGAGCGCTGTGGGCACTTGCCGATATGGAGCCTGGAGACGCTCGGGCTGAAAAGGTGCTGGATGAACTCGACGAGCTTGACCAGGGCCTGCAGGACATCGTGAGTGGTGATCAGCTCTCCGCCCAGGAGCTCGTCGATGTCATCAATACGAAGCTCCACAACGGCGTTCAGCTAGTCGTCGAGGACAGCATCCCCGAGCCATGGCTGCAGCGCTTCCAAGCGGCAAGTGTTGGCTCTACCCGCCTGGCAGAGGGGCCCTACCTGCGCGACTTCGAGAAGTTCGTGGCGGTGTGGCAGCAGGAGCTTGAGCACCTGAGCATCCATCGGGCCCACAGATCCAGTGCGAGGTCGCAGTGAAAAGAACGATCCTGGGTATGGCAGAAGCCGGCGAGCCGCTATTGCTGCAGGCTCTCCAAGCCATCCGGGCCCACCAGCAGGCGATGGATGAAGGGCGACCAGCCGAGGAGGTCGAAAGGCTCCGTCTTGAGACTGATCACCTGTATCAAACCGTCATAGACTACCAGTTGCACAAGGCCGGTACGCTAGGCCAGTCAATCCACTGAGATGGATTGAGTAGGAGGAGATTGGCTTGAGATGCAGATTCAAGCATTCTGCACAGCCATACCCTGTGACCTCGACAATATCCCATAAGCAAGCCAGTTTTCCCTCAGCCCTTTTTAGCGATTGGCTGCTCCCAATGTCGTGACCTTGCTAGCCTGAATTTCGAAATTTGCTGATGCTGCCAAAGTGCAAGGGCAACGTTCGGAACCATCATGACTAAAGCAGTACCCTGAGCCATGATTTGGCTCAAAACCAGGACTAAGGTCATCAGCGGGATTGCAACCAGGCCTCCTTCGATACAAAAGAACCCCCTAGAGCGCCCATATCCTGTAGCAACAAATAGATCTCGATGGTTTACGATGTGAGCCTTACTTCTACTAACCGCACCAAGGATTCCCTATGTCCCGTTTGGCAGAATTTCGTCAACTGGAGCAGCAGCTCGCTGCACAACTCGCAGAGCTTGAGGCCCTGAAAGGCAGCTCTGAGCTGCAGAAAGAAATTGAATTTGAGACCAAATTGCGTGATTTGCTTGGCCAGTATGGCTACAGCCTGCGCGACATCATCAACATCCTAGATCCCCAGGCGGGCCGACGTGTTGCCGCTCCTGCTGGTGTCGAAAAAGCGCCGCGCCGTGAGCGTCAGGTGAAGCAGTACAAGAACCCGCACAACGGTGAAATAATCGAAACCAAAGGCGGCAATCACAAGCTCCTGAAAGAGTGGAAAGCTCAATATGGTGCTGATGAAGTCGAGTCTTGGCTTGCCTAATTGCTAAGCTATCGGCGTGGTACGCAGGTATTGCGACCACGCCATGATGGTTGCCAGTATACATCTGGCAATTGCTAAGGTACTATTGGTTTGGAATGCCTAGGTACATAGCATCCTCTCCATTGCCAAATTTTGGAAGCCATTCTTTGTCAGTTGCTGGGTCGATTTGATATCTATAGCTCGAGGTTGAGAATATAACTTGGGCATTATTTTTCGAGGCGAGCGACTTAAGTTCTTCTATGTAATCAGACAGATGAATGTCGGGAATGTCCTGCTGCTTTGGGGTGTCCAGGATTAATATCCTGAAAGGAGAGTTTTTGTCTTCTAGACATATTTCGAATAGTGCGGCGTGGAATGCAAGAACTGTACGGGTCTTTGAGCTGCCTTTGAATATTTCAAGCTTCTCATCTCCCATCATTGGTTTTAGGTTGGAGTCGATTTTGATTTGATTCGATACATTGCGCGCATGCAAAGTATCCAGCCATTTGGTCATGGCCTGCGACAGCCGTAGACGGAATGTAATTACCTCAGCAGATTGTTCGCTTGGTTTTTGGGCCGCCTCTAAGAGTGACAGCGTCTTGTCGCGACGAGCCAGCAAATTGGCGTGGTTGGTTTTCTGAGCTTCTACCTTTTTTAGCTTGCCCAGCTCAAGTTGAAGCTCGAAGATATCTGATGTCGTGGTGCTAATTGCCTCAATGAATGCATCTATTCCAGCCTCGCGCTCGGCGATTGAACGCTTGTGTATAAAGGATTCGATATGGCGATTGGTTAGCGATTTCGCGATCTCCAATCTTTCTGCGGCTTGAATGTTTGCGGCAGTAGAAATCTCTAAATCCTTTATCTGGTCTCTCAAATAGAGAAGGCTCTTGCCATATGACTCGGCACTGGCCATGAACATGCCGCAGTTCGGCGTGGTGCATAGCTCGGAGAAAGATATGAAGGCTCTTCGAGCGTCCTCATTCAAGTTTAGTGTTTGAATTTCGCTTTCTATTTCGTCTCGAATTAGCTTGGCACTGGATATCTTTGACTCGAGCTGTATGGATTCATTGCTAAGTTCGCGGTATCGTACTCGTTGCTCTGCTATCAAATCGTCAAGACCAGACAGAGCTTCGCTCTTAACATTTTTAGTGTTTTTCAGCTCTTCCAGTCGTGTTTTGGAACGTTCTAGTTTTTTCTCTAGCGTATCAATTGTGCGGATAGGAGCTGTCAAGTCTTGCTGTAGACGTTCCAAAAGTTTTCGGCTCGAGACGATAGATGTATCGAGATAGTCAGCCTCTTTTTTTAGTTCTATACCAGTGCGTTTCTTGTCATATAAATTGAAAGGTGGGAGGCCTACCAACAATCTAACCATTTCGGAGTATTGGTCTTTGACGAAAGACTGACGTGCTGCGTAAAACTCCAAATATCCATGATCTTGATCTAAGTAAAAAAGCGGTATTAAGCTTGAAAAATATGGGAGGGTAGGTGTGCCGCTAGTGGTGATTAGTTTATTGGTTTTGATATTTATGAGGTTTAAAAAGAATCGCGAAAAATCCTCGTCATTATAAAAGCGATTGATGGTTTTCGAGCTTTCGTGGACAGTTAGGTCAAACTTTTCTCCGATGGAGCGCTCGAGAGTTATCTTTTTATCATTTATCGCGATTTGTAATATTGCTGACTTGCAATTTCTAGTGATGTCTGCACGAAATTTTACATCCATTCCCAAGCAGAATAGGGTGGACATTATGAGCGGTGTTTTTCCGCTTTCATTCTCTGCAAATAGTTGAGTTATATCACTGCCGAACTCAAGCAGGCCTGATCCCCAGCCATTAGGGCCATTGGCGACAATCTCTAAGGATTCGAATCTCATAGTTTTTCCTCTACTGCGCGTTCCTTGCAAATGTTCCTGTATTCCCGTTGGATGGTTAGGAGGAAAACGCAAAGCTCACCTTCCGACTCGATTGCTCCATCGACGATTTTTTTGCCAGTCGAGGTTGCCTCAAGTCTGGAAGTATTTTTATTTATGGTGATTAAATTAGTCGACTCTAAAAAGGTTAGGGCCTTCACCGTTCGGATTCGAAGGTTGGCCGACCAGCCTAGTTCTTGGCTCGAGCCGCTGAATGTTGCGAGACTATGTTCAAAGCATTGGCCTATGAGCTTGCCAATTTCATCGGCTTTAGGTTTCGATCTACCTTTGGCTAGGCTCAATATCGAAAGTGCAATAAGTGGCATATGGAACAAGCTTTCGTTCTGAAGTGCATCCCTTCGAGAGCGCGGAGCGCTTCGAGTAATGATCAAGGGGGCTTCAGTGGAGGCGATTTCTATAGCTTCAACGAGTTTCATGTTGCTTCGCCTCTTACCAGTTCCGAGAGGACTGCGCCAAAGGTCAGTTCAAGGGTTATGTCAGTTCGCATCAATTGGTTGCAAAGCTTGGTTTGTAGTGTAGTTACTTCGGTAGTGATTTCTGCTGTCTTAATGGCACCTAAAGCCAGTTTTCTAGCGCTTTCAACTACGAGCTCAATGGCTATGGTCATCAGGAAGTCTGGTATGTCATGGCGATACTTTCTGTGCCAAGCTTCCCATTGGCACTTATAGCCCGCAAACGCGTCAATGGTGTTGGAAGAGAATCCCGAGCGTTTCAAGGTTCGCTGAAGAATTGATGCCGACTTGATGGCTTTTTCATCACCGCCGTCTCGTAAAATCTCATAAGTTGATGTAGAGATGGAGAGCACATCCAAGACATCTTTCATGCCAATACTGGCCTTTCGATCTAACTCGGCTGCGGAAATATCTTTAATTAAGATTTCGGCGGATTTAGATTCAATTGTTGAAAGAAGTCGGACTATTATTTTTTGAACTTCGTCAGGCTTTAAGTGGACTTCGCTAAATTTATATATTTGATTGGACGCCATTGAGACGAAAAGATCGTCTTGCTCACTCAGAATCTGTTGCCTTGGTTCCAGGCAGAGGTGCGAAAGAAAATGAAGATGCACATCTTCGGATTCAAAGGCTAGGCTAGGTATCAGTTTTTGAGTTTCTGCTATCAATGTCTTTGTGTGCGCACCTACTGGGCGCTTTCCTCTTACTTCCTCGAGGATTTGCTCCACTTCGTCTTCAAAGTTAATGTTGGTTCGGATTTCTACCGAGTGACATGATTTTCCAAAATTCTTGATGTGGGGTAACAGCTTTCCAGCAAAGCTGTCGGGTAAATTGTGCTCCGTGTTACGGCGTTTTTTGATCCCGAAGATATCAAGTATCGTGTACTGGTCGTTAAGCTTCGTCTTGGTTTTAACTTGGACAAAGCGATATCGAGTTTCACCATCAATAACATATTTTACGACGTAGTCTTCATGGTAATCGCAATATATGCGCTCAATTTCGCTTTCTTCTAGGATCGCTAGGCTTTCGATTAGTGCCGCTCGGAACTGAGCACGAAATCGGTTTATCGTATCCCTGCCTGCCTGCTCCCGGAGGTCAACTTCATTTAGTTTCATGTCGTTTCATTGCTCCAGGTGAAACACATACTTGCTGCCAAGTTTGTTCTGAGTCAGAGATAGTTTTTTGCATGAATAGCGAGACATCGCCAGCAAATAAATAAGGCATGAGCCATGCTTTAGCTGCGAGAGTGGTATGTAAAGGCGCGAGTACCCACTATCTCTTTTCTGAGATCCGTGACCCATGCTAGTCGAACTGAAAGGTTGTAGACGAAGATCCATTCATATCTGTCCCTGATCACCCAACTTTTCCTTTGTCCCTGCTGCTGGCTGGCACATAGCCAGCTTAGCTTAACCTTTTCCAACCTAGGGGCGGAAGTCGAAACCTACGCTCTAGGCCTCAGGTTTCAGTGTTAATGATGGTTGATAGCGAGAAACCTTTCCACTCCTGTAAAAAGGTTTGAGGTTTTCGTTAGGCATCGCTATGCTTGGCCAGGAAAGGAGAGAAAAGGAGTAGGCTCATGAAGGTTTTGGTTGAGATTCGCGATGACCTGATGGCTGCTGTGCTGGGTCTCAGCAGTAGCTCGGGAAGCACTGCAGATGAGGTTCTTAACAACCTTCTAGCGGTTGCTTTGGATCAACCTGAGGCAGAGGCTGTTGATTTGGTGCACGCCGTTCAGGTGACCCTGAAAGCGGTGGAGAAGGTGCCTTTTGGAGACACCTTCCTCGTTGAGGATGTGATCCCAAATGACCTTTGGCATTTGATGACCACTGGTGACAGGAAGTCGTTTGGAAAGGCGTTTCGAAAGCAGGTCGACCTAGCTGGTCTAGCAGAATGGGTCTCACGTAACAGCGGCAATAAAGCCGTATACCGTCGTTCTCTCAAGTAAGGAAGTGCACAATGACAGACCTCGCGTTTGCTGATCGATTCCTTGATGCGGTAATTGATGGTCATCTGGGAAGCGGCCTGGTTATCACCCGCCAAGAACTGATTAGCTTTTTCCCTGAAGATCCCGAGACGACCACCGGGTGTTTTCTGTCGAACTCGGAAATCTCCAGTGCTACACATAGTCCGACCTATCGCAAAATGACACTCCGTGTTAGCCCTGGGGTTTACCGTGTTCACCCTGAGGCTCTCCTGGAGCGCATGAAACAGCGAGGAATTGCAGCGTAGTGGGCGCGGGTCACCTGAGAGCCGAGTGGAGCGGATGACGTGATCAGGGATCACGTATCATCGACTGATCCATGCTTTCAGGGTGCTGGTCAGTGGGCACATCTAGTGGCACAGGTTTCGCCATTTAACGAGTGAACATGCCTGCGATGATTCGAGCGTCCAAGAGAGCATGATGCGGCAACGGGGCTCCATCGTTGCAAGCGTCCAGAGTCGTAGCGTCAGTGGGCCTGTTCAGCACGTTGCTCGGCCAGCGTCCGTTGGCATAAGCCAGCTCGCAAAACAGCTCCCAATCGTACTGCGGTGCGTCGGTCACAATCTCTAGCATCTCCGGGAAACCTTCCAGGAAGCCCCGGAGCGCGTCACGTGCAGTCAGAACGGGCATCGCATAGCTCCCATGCCAGAGCTGTGGGAGCACAATCTCGATTACGAAGTCACTGCAATCCTGATTGCTCCATGTGTCGAGCAATTCGACGTAGAATTCGCTCCCGTCTTCAGCAACCAAGGCGAGCGAGATCAGCTTCGCTGCCGGCGAGAGCTGGGTGAATTCGCAATCAAGGTAGAGCTTCAAGACAGTGATTCCTTTCGCATGAGTGGCAACCGCATCGACATTTCACAAGAGGGCCTCCTCTGGAGGGCGGCTCTGGATCATTTCGGGCAATCTGAGCTGTACCAGGTCGTCGTCGAACTGTGGCAAGGAGCAGGGCCTCCCGCAAGGCCAACGGTCGAATATCTGCATGAGCATGATGTAGGCCCTGAGGTGATTAATTTACTGAAAATTGCCCAGGAGGAAGCGGACGGTGTCGTTCCTTTCAGAGGGGACTCCTCAAACCGCGTAACGCTGTACAGCCGGCACGCCCAGCACCTGGTTGATGGCCTGCTGGAGAAGATGCCTGCCACCAAGCTTACCCAGACCATGCGGGCGGCTCGGCTCTCCAACCAGCTTGGGATATGACCGTTCCCTAACAAACAAGGTACCGACCTGAGCGACAGCTTGAGAGGCTGATGTCATGAGGACATTGCATTCTGTGCTCGCTCCGGTAGCGTGACTACCTTTCATGCTTCCCTTGCCGCAAGAGCAATGGTAATTTGCCACTATCGAAGGCAGGCGCTCCGCTTTCTGCGGAGGCAAGGGAATAGTCATTCAGCCTGCATTGGAGAGGATTCCACCTGTGCTTTTGGATCAATTGACCCACGATCACCAACGTCTCGCGTGGATGCATGCGGTACTGGTGTTGTCGAAAAAAATAGGCATTGGGAGTGCCAAAGCCAATGATGATCTGAGAAGGTCATTGTTGCAGGCCGGGTCGCTCGAGAATATATATAACGATCACTTCACCATGATTCCGGTGGAGGAGGACGTTGGCCTTAAAGTTTTTGAGAAAATCAAGAAATTCACAGCAGCTTACGATGTCGTAACTTGCTTGGATGAACGCTATCCAAAAGTCTTACTGAATTATCCTGGTACTCCACCGATTCTGTATTTCCAGGGCGATCTTGCACTGGCCTCTGTAGAAAAAACTATTGGTTTTGTGGGTACTCGGGAACTATTCGATGAAGCTCACCGTGACCACGGGCGACGGGTCGTGCGCCGCCTGGCCACATCTGGCTTTGAGGTTGTGGTCAGTGGATTAGCTGAAGGTTCAGACACATTAGGCCACGAGACTGCCATCCAAAACGGTGGGCGAACCATTGCAGTTTTGGGTACTCCGTTGAACATGCACTACCCAAAGAGTAATGCTGCGCTGCAGGATGAGATTGCTGCCAAGCATCTAGTCGTTACAGAGTATCCGGTCGGCATCGGTTCGTTTGGGTCTTTCTTTGCGAATAGGAATAGAACAACGGTTGCCCTGTCCTCCGGTGGAATTGTTGTGGCGCGAGCTGGCGACAAGAGCGGCACTCAGCATGCAATTCGAATTTGCTTAGAGCAGAATAAGCCTGTGTATGTCTTGGAGAACAATATCCGAGAGTCGTCATATACATGGGTTGTAAAGAACAAGGATAGGATAAAAGTTATTAGGGAGAATTTCGATGCGGGTGCTAATATTTGATTTGGATTTTACGCTGGCCAATACCGAAGAGTGCCTCCCATATCTAACTTCCAATGGTGGGCGCGGGCGCGTCGTAGCTGCCATTGACGCAGGCGAGATCTCGGTTGAGGCTTATGACCCTAGACTGGTCACAAGCTTTAATAGATCTTTTACGGACGAAATTTGCGCTGTGATTGTTTCCGATTCACCTAGACCTTATTGCATTAAGGTCTTGGCTGAATGTGGCTATGATATCGATGATCGGTATGTTTTCGGCGCTCAAGGTAAACCTATGGTTGACTTTGAAGTGGTCGTCGATGCTCTAGAACACGTGCTTGAAGTAGATGCTGATGAAATGGAGTTTCTCGTGGTGGGAGACAGCCCAAAAGACATCTATTTTGCTCATAGAATCCAAGCTCCGTCAGTCTTTGCCGCTTGGGGCACACGCCATGATGTCGATCTCGCTCTGCAATCTATGCCTACGCGCGTAGCTCACAATCACACCCAGCTTTCGGCATGTGTCAGGGAGTTCTTAGATGGTGAGTTAGATTTCGAATACCATGACTTCTATCAGGATTTTGAATTTTTGGATCCGGAAGACGTCGAGCGCGTGGAGCTCGAAGAGATAGGTTATGTTAAGGAGTACGTTTCAAATCAGGAGCACTACAGAGGGGAAAGTGACAGGTGGGCCTCTAAAGATCTGCATTGGATTGTAAAACCCGCGAAAAATTATGGCGCCGAGCATCACCAGTCTAATCGGGTTATGCAGCTGTATGGCTCTGGAGGAGTATTTAATACGCAGCATTCATTAAGGGCGCTGGCTGGTATTTATAAGCGCGCGTTCATGACCTGGTTAGACGAGCAAGGTGTCGAGGGGCGTGTTCTGATCGTGCCAGTACCGCCTTCTGTCCCTCATGAGTGCAACCTAAGCTCTCCAATTGGATTGATATCTGAGTGGTGGAGCGAGTGGGTCACGGATGAATCAGAAGACATTGAAATGAGTGCGTTTGACGTGGTGCGACGGATTGTTCCAAAACACCCATCCCATGATACGCCTGGCCCGCGACATATGGATGATCAACTCCCCACTCTAGGACTACTTCCAGATTCGGAATTTGATGAAGACGTCGATTATGTCGTCATCCTAGACGATGTGGTGACATCGGGCTCTCATATGAATGCAGTGGCTTCTATTATGAGCTCCGCAGAGATAGTACCGGGGGATCCGGTGTTCTTAGGCTTCGCGCTGTTCAAGACGGTGCATCCGGAGTTGGCGTTCTAGGGGGAGCTTGCTTGGTCGCTTACCGCACGAGACGCTGGTCACGGTCGGAGTCTATTAGTCCGTAGTTATCTGATGCAAGCGAGGCTAGGAGGCGGTTCTGTCTTTGTACGCAGAGAGGTGGGGCGTAAATGCCCCACACAGCGAGCGCCTTGCTGGTTTGGGAGAAGCTCATGGCTGGGGTACTACACCGCCCGTGTCGACCTGATGCTCCTCTGGTGGTATCAAGAATTGAGGTGGCCTATCGGTTGCGGCTTCCTGAAGGCTTCTGAAAACCGCGAGCACGACCTAGGCATAATTCGGAGAAAGGTCATCTTATGCCATTGCAAGCCTGCTGCGTGCCATGGTGATGTGCTTGCTGCGCATCTTAATGCTCAGGATGATGATCTGTAGCCCATATAATATGATCAGCACCATTGCCATTGTTCCTTAGCTTTAATGGTTGAAATCTCTGGGCGGGCTGCTTGTCGTAAGAGTGCCGATAGTGTTTAGTGAATTACGTGATATAAAGTAGATGGGTGTATAATGAACGAGAAGGCAGTTGAGGCAATACAAAGGCAAATTAAGAATTGGCTTTTGAGTATTGTTCTTCCAACAAAAGATGATTTGGGTGAAGGTTGGAGTTCTCCTAATAAGAAGCTTGAGACTGAAATTCTAAAGTCTAAGTCTACATGGCTAACGTCGAGATCGGTCTGTGCGTTAGTTCTTGAAGCTCTCGAGGATGTTTGTCCAGAGTATTTAGACTTCAAGGGTGGTAGGCTGTCAGATCGCATAGATTTAGATGATGCGGTTCATTTGATATTGCAGCGGGTGTTGCAGGTTCCTTGCCGGTATAGAGTGTATTTTCAGCTTGATATGATTAGCTCTAGCCAGGAATTCAGCTTTAAGCTTGATAATGGAATGGAATTGGCCTCTCATGAATTGTTTACTGTAAAGGGCGAGGCGGGCCTCGGACTTCGTGAGCACAAAAATGGACGATCCTATTTTTACTCGGTGGAAGTAAGCGGTTATATTTCAGAAAAAAACGATTCGCGAAGTGGCATATTAAGCACAGCTGCAGAGCAGGAAGCTCATGGCGCAGCTAAGCTATTCCTTGAAAGAGGGTTGTGTGCGGGCGTATTGCGATTCAAGGAGCGGATGGAAATGTGGATGCACCCTTCCGGTTCAAGTGGCGTAATTTATGTGCATCAGTATGATGACGCTGATAGGGTTGAGAGACGGTTTTCAAAAGCTCTTCCGCAGGATTTTGCATCAGTTGTACGAAGGGTTACTTTTGGCATAGTTAGCGCTTCTGATGAAAATGGATACCGCCAATTACTAGAGTCATTTTTAAAAATATGTTACAACGATAATGATACTGCGAAATCGATCCGGACTGCTAGTGAGTGGCGCTTAGATTCTCTTTCTGATCCTTCCGACGCCATGCGGTTAGTCAAAGTATGCATAGGGCTTGAGTCGATTTTTGGTGACCAGAACAACGATTCTGGGCTGACTAGGTCATTAGCTGATCGCTGCGCCTATTCTCTAGCACTCACTCATGATGAGAGAGCCTCTATCATTGATAATTGTAGAGAGCTATATCAAAGTAGATCAAAAATTGTGCATGGTGTAGCTAATAGGCTTGATGATAAGGGAGGTGATCTTCTGGTATTTGGCGATAAAATACTTAGCAGGGCTATATCTAGAGAGTCGGGATTGCTGCCTGCTGTGAAAAAAGATGGGATAGATTTTTATGGGCTAAGAAAAAAGTTTCGCTGAGGTATTGCTGTCTATTTGCCGAAGGCTCTCTATTTAGAGGTGATTATTAGAATCCTAAACTGAGTTGAATGGTAGGCAAGTGATGCGATAGTTTAGGGTGTTAAACTCTCGATTGAGCCATTCTCTATTGGGTGGCTGCGGGATATCCGAGCCGGTCTGCCACTATACCGCCCACATGTTGACGAACTATCGATACTTAGACCAACCTGGCCGGCCATCTAGCTCTTCCAAAAGCTCATCATCATTTTTCGCACGATAGCTATTAGACACAGGGCGAAGATCCATTTCTTCGAAGTTCAGGATCGACTGGGTCTGTCTGGTAGGAGCGTGGTAGGCTTGTTCGTAGCAGGCGAAGCGCCGGGCATCATCACTGGTGCTCCATCAGCCCCCTCGATGTCCGCCTCATGAAGGCCGCTGAGGCCATTGATGCCGGGCGCCGACGCGATGCAGATACTAAACTCGGCTGCAGTCTGCAAAGAGTCTCTACGAAGAGGTTCGACCTATAGCCTCTGCTCCTGACGGAGAGATCCAGCCCCATCTATCTTCGGTAGGGTGAAGAAGTCATTCGGCCTCTGATCATTGCTTTACTAGCCTCGGTAGGTGGCTTAGTGGCAATCGCTATCTGCTTCCAGTGCTAGCATGCACAGCACGAACGTGAGAAGTACCAGCGAGATGAGGCCTCTGTATAAGGCCTCGATGATGTCGTTTCTAACTATTCGCCCCAATACTGAGCATCGAACAGTTTTTTCATACCTAATGGCTCAACATGTCTTTGTTTGATGGTGTGTCCAGGCAGGTCGAATATCTTTGTGGTTTCATCAAAATCAATTTCAGCCTTGGCCTTTTGGATGAAATTACTTACCTTCTGAGGGAGATCAGGTAGAGATTCGCAGTGCGGGAGAATGTTTCTGAGAATATTGCAGTTTATTGGGATGATGTTGTGCTTCTCAAGTTTATTCCAGCTAACGGTTGTTCCAAAGCCGGAGTTGGTGAGAATAGCGCGAAGGTGATTAACCTCCTCTGGTTTTTCAATTTCAGGGAATGCTGCCTTATAAAGTGCATGTTTAGATTTTTGATCTAGTTTGTCGAAGCGAATTGTTTGTTCAATCCCTTCCGATACTCTGCCATCCAGTCTTCTGGCCATGCGGGCTGATTCGGCATAAAGTGTGGCCTTTGCTTGAATCGTAATGATGGAGTGCGACTTCTTACAGTACACTAGGAGGTCAATCTCCCCGCCTTTGAAATCCTTCTCAAGATATGTTTCAAAACCGTGCGCTTCAAAGTGGGATTTTGCTCTTCTTAGCAGCTCTGGCTCAAAAAGATTGGAGATCATGCTGTCGTATTTGTATTTCTCCTTTTGGGCTTCGTTGTTTTGAATGGAAATAATAAGGTTTCTTGCGCCCAATAGGGTCGGCACAATGGAAGGGCAGAAATAGACGTCTTCTTCAATTCGCCAGAAAGGTGGTATAAATTTGTTTTGTAGCTCGGTGTTTTCGCCTGCGCCACAAAAGAAGAATTCGGCAAATTTCTCATAATCCTCATCGGTTGACTTTGTTACATGCTGGATATGCTCTTTTAGTACGGAGTTTTTGAGCTTGGCCATAGCTAGGCCTTGCCATAGCTTATTGCCTAGAGGGCTGTCGTAGATCTCGTTTGCTGCTAGGTACATGTTGACCATGATCGACACGTCGATGTAGGTTTGGCCAATGCACATGAAAGCGTTTCTAATTTTTTTGAATGCTTCTGCTGATGAAAAACCGATGTGTGTATAGAACTCGTCCGGAACGATGTCTGCTTCGATAAAGGTGTTTTTCGGGTTGGTGTACATATCGGCTATGTATCCACGGTAAGCTAGTGGCTCCACCGATTCTCCTCTGACTAGCCGTCGTTTAATGCTCTCCGCCAGGGTTTTTGGGCTGCGCTCGAGTGGGGGGATTGCCGGCAGTGATAGCTGGGTAACTATTATGTCGTTAAGCTCGTGGGTTTCAGCGTCCTTGCTGGTATAGTCAATGAATGATTCGGTTTCGCTTTTTTGTGTGAGGCTATAAATTTTATGTCGAATAAAAGGGAATACTATGTTTAAGTTGGCGCAGGCAAAAAGATGGTTGAAGTCTTTCTGCTCGATTTCATAAATTGACTCGGTGCATGACTCTAGGGTGTGATTGGTGAAGTTGGTGACTTTGTTGAATATAAAGGCGTAGGGTATTAGGGTGCTAAATGGCACTTCCTTGGTATCGAGAAGGCTGTGCGTAACAATTTGGCAGAATTGGTTATAAATGTATGGAAATGGGAGCTTTAGGATGGGGTTTTCATCAAAAAGCTCATCGATCATATCTTCTAGCTGTTGCATTTATTACCTTTTTGCGCTGAGTTAGTGGGTTGTTTTATTCAGTCGGACATCTGCTTGTGGCGTATTCGCTGCTTCGATTGAAGTGTACGACTGTAATCTAAGGCCGTATAGGGGGCGTTGAACCCGATGACTCTAGTGCCGAAAAGCATCAAGTCGTCGGCGTCGACTGCAGCCTGCCAATTCCAACGTGAGCGAAATGAAAGATAATATAGTGCTTCAGTAATCGCGTGTACCGAGCGCCCATACTGTATCGCCAGCGCTTCGTGATAGAGAGAAGCCTTTAGCATTCTGGATGTGGTTTTCGATCTCGTAGGCACGCCAATCAGCCATCGCTTGGCCATCCAGAACTCGAGGCTTGCTCTCCAGCAGCCAGGCGACGGCGTTCAAATATTGCCCATGGGCAAACACGGCGATATCACCGGCTGGATGCTGCTCAAGCCGATCCAAAAATGCCTGGGCTCGAGCAACAAAATCATGGAATGACTCCGCGCCGGCGCCGTCGCGATAGGCGGGGTCGGACTTCAGCCAGTATGCATCGACCCAGCTCTTCCTCTGGGCCACAGTCGTATCGACACAGCGCTCGGGTGCAAGGTACGTAAACTCTTCGATAGCCCATGTCTCAAACGGTGTCCCGGGGAAGGTTGCTGCAGTTGCCTGGGCGGTGGCCTGCGCTCGTGCGAAGGAAGATGCGACGATCAGGTCAGGTGCCACGGAAAATGATCCGGCGATCATCCGAGCTTGTTCCAGGCCCAAAGACGTGAGAGGAATGCTTGCATGATCTCGACTGGCTTGCCCCGCGTTTGCAGCACTCTGGCCGTGCCGAATCAGCCGTACACGTTTCATCACCTATCGTCCTTGTCATGGGGTTCTATCATTAGCCTGCTTCCTTGCATCTGGGCAACCAGAGCACCGTATTGATCATTGAGCTTGAGGTGGGGCAGTGGACAGAGACCTGAGCAAATTGCTTCCTCCGGATCATCCCATGTACACGGATGCGGTTGAAGCTATGAAGCGATACCACCATGCACAATCGGAGGGGATACCAGGGCCAGAGCTGGAGCGTCTCAGGCTGATGGCTGAACACCGGTTTCAAGCGGTTACTGATTACCAGCTTCTGGCATTGGGTGGCCCCGCTGAGAAAGGTCATTAGCCGGTACAGGTGTGTGTGGTTCGGTGGGCAGCGGGGGGGACACTCAGGGCAAGGGCCACCTTTTTGCGGATTTTCTAAAGTCTCACAGCCTTTGCGATTCCAGGGCTTCAGAGGGAAGTACGTCCGATTTTTTCGGATTTTTTTGCGGATTTAACCCGGCGACGAAATCAGCTAGTTCTCGGTGCCAAACAGACGACGGAGCAGCTCGCCTGTGGGTGTGCCAGCGTATCGGGCCTGCAGCTCCTCTAGCTTGGCAGCCGGTATTCGTTGGATAGAAGGCTGAGTCCATGTAGCGCATTCATGAACTGCTGAGTAGCTGAGATCTCGTCAGCCATGTTCAGACAGGCTGAACTGATCAGCTTCACCTTGCCTTCGGCCTCGCGGCTGGCGATCTGCGACTCAATAAGCTTGTTCGCATGCACCAAGGTTTTGAGTGAGGTCAGGGACTGCTCGAGCTCGTTTAGCTGTTCACCGAGGCGAGCGGCCTGGTCAAGATTGGCCGGCTCGCCATCGACATAGATGGTGTCTTCCTGCACCGAATAGATTGCCAAGGAACCCTCACCACCGCCGGTTACGTCCAAGGCAAGGACATTGCCCAGACGTAGGGCATTCGGAATCCATGTGTGCCCGACACAGACACGCCATGCACCCCGCACACCACTTCGATGATGCTTTTTGATCCGCTCGCGGCCCCACAAGGCCACATCCTGAATCTGTGGGTTTGCGAGACTCAGGGTGAAATCATCCCAGGCCAATCCCACGGGCACGTCAGCGTGAACCACACCTACCACGCCTTGAGCTGTCTCCACCTCGATAGCCATCGGCAAGCTATCCAGCTTGTCGACGATCATGGGCTTGGATTCGTCATCAATCGTGAGCCACCAGCGCGCTCCATGAGCGGAGTAGGGTAGGTGAGGGCTAGCTCGATAGGCGTCGATGAGCATCTGCTCGTGATTGCCCTTCACTGTAAAGAACCATGGTTCGCCCAATAGTTTCAGTCCATCGAGCATGCCTGGGCCACGGTCGATGAGATCTCCAACTGCTATCAGCCGGTCGACGGATTGGTCGAAGGCGAGCGCCTTAAGGCCTCTATGGAGCTCTCGTGTTTTGAAATGGATGTCACCGACAATGAAGTCGCGGCCAGCCCGATTTTGAAGGAGTTTTAGCAGATAAGGCATGGGCTGGAAACGCTCCAAATATCAGGCTGACGGCCCTGAGATTTTACCTCATCAGGATGGCTTTCAGGATCAAGGGAACCGCATATCAACGAGCTAATTCTTCACGTTGCCATCTACGATCAGTAGGTTCGTCAGTTGGTCATGGCCTATGGCATGAGCGCTGGATGGGAGGAAGCTCCGCGACTGGAAAGCAGGGCAACTAGGTGGTTTCTCAGGTTCGAGCCACGATGGCGAAGCCGTTGTTGATGCATGTTAGGTGCTGGCGATTTACTATTGCAACCTTGATCCCCAAGGTTACACCAACGATTGGAGATATGAATGATGTGTGGTTCGAGTTTCGAAAGCGTTTTGAGAAATTTTTCGCTTAGAGTTGGTGCGGAGGCGTTGGATGAATTTAGATCTCACTTAAAAAAATCGCTAGCGAGTAGCGAAACCGCTTTGCAGGAGAGATACAGCAGTCTTGTTGATGACGAGTTTGAGTGTCCTGAACATCGTGAGCATTTCGAAGGCGCTCTCAGTGACGAGGCATGGCAGCTAGACCAGATAAAATACCTAGGGGATTCACTTGCTATCGTGGGTCTTTATCGGCTTGTTGAAACGCAGCTGACTAAAGCGATACTTGCGAATCACCCGAGTATGGGGGAGAAAAAAAGGGCTGCTGTGATAGCTGGTGAAACAAATCTGGTCAAACCTAAGAAACTACTTGGTTATCATGCGGCGAATGAGCTGAGATTGATAAATAATTGCGTTAAGCACGAAGACTCCAAGGTCACACGTCAATTGGCGCGAGGTTACCGTTCCTGGAAGTTGGGCGAAAGAATGGAGAAATTAGATATCCATTACGATCGTCTGAAGCCCGAGGTTCTGATATATGTGAGAGAGTTTGTGAGCGCCATTTATGCTACAGGTAGAGATTCAGCGATAGACCGTAAATAACTGAGGTGGCTGCTGAGTTGGATCCTTACCTGGCCTCGATAGCCCAGGCAGGTCGGAACCCAGATGCCCGGATACCCATCCGTACCCTTACCAGGCGCTAGCCTCACTCGCCGAGATCATATTCAATTAACGTGAGAGCTTAGGATTGTTCAAATTGTCGCCATCCGAATAAAACTACAATATTTGCAATAAAACCCAAGCAAGCCCTACTTGAAAGGATATAAGCATATGAATTGGAATCTAGGGCAGTTGGAATGCCATTTCTGCAATGCTCAATTTAATTGCAGTATCGGATTGTCTAATAAAGAAACAGTCCAGGTCTTTAGTTTCTGCTGCCACCACTGCAGCGGAATTCTCTCGGTAGAGATTGATCCAATCAAGCATGCAGATTACAAGCTGATCAACGTCAAGCGTGTTGAACGACCCGAGAAAGGTCTCTTTGACCTAAAATCAGTAAGGCTTCATTTGGATTTTCCAGCCGTGGTAACAAATGGCTGGATCCCTTTTTCTCCTTTTTCAATTGCAACTCTGATGCTGAGGGAGGGGGCACGTATAGAGCACTTCAAGGTCGTAACTAGCGAATTAAATTTCTACAGTAAAAACATTTTAACCTTGCAGAGTATTTTCAATTTTCATAAGAATGGCAAAGCTAAACAGCTATATCTTGCCTCGGAAATCTTACTCCGAGAAGACTTTGGTGTCATAGATGGTGATCCCGGTTACACCAGTAAAATGGGAGTCTTGGATGACATCACCCCTAGGGAGTTAGATGTCATTTTCTATAAGACGCTAATGGGGGTGTCAGTAGTCTTGAATAAGGGCGAATACCCTGATCATGAAATCAAGAATCTCTCATCATATTTTTCGAGCCTGGACGCAGAAAGGCTTTATGATTTTCACTCATATCTTTTAAATAATGGCTACTTAAAAAGCTCCGCAGAGACAATAAATAATATCTATTCTAATATTTTCTCGAATGAAGAGTTTTTTAGACCGTCTATCTTCCTTGCTGACTACAGCGAGATGGCGAGTAAAGACAAAAAGTCCCCGCTACGATTGGTTAGTGAAAAAGTTAGTACGATTCTAAATATTTATAAAGATTTGGTTGAGGTGATAGCAAAGCAATACATTGTCATCGTAGGTCTCAGGAATATCAAGGATAATAAAAGCTACGATGTGTTTAATAAGAAAACAGTAAGAATGGGGAGGAGGTCTATTAATATAAATAGCATGGCCGACTTTTCATCGCTTGACCTGGGAGTGAAGCCAAAATTCATGGAGGGGTGCCTCTATTTCGATGAGTTGGCCCAATTGTCGAACAAAATTAGGAACTCCATCGCCCACAATAACTGGGGGTACGACGAATTAACACAAGAGGTTACCTTTAGGTTTAGCAAGAATGTTGATGAAGAAGCTAGTGCTGAAAATACACTTTCCAAAAATATGCTTGAGTTTAATGGCGATGTAATATGCTTGTTTAGGCTGATGCATAAATTAAACGTGGTTAATTATTTATTTGTCTGCTTTTTTGGATGTCGCGATTTTAGCGAGGAGGAGTAAACTTTAGATGTTGTTTTTTGAATCCTGAGAGGTGTAGTTTCTAAAGGCTCTGCACGAAAACGATATCGCAACCACCTCATGAGGTAAGCTAGCCTTAAGTTTTCACCTGATTGAGTGCGTCGGGAGTGCGGATGTGCTCCCGCCCGGGGCGCCTTATTCATTGCTCTTTGGCGCGTCCGAATGCCCCAGTTTCTGTTTTTGTTTTTCTGCCTCCTCTATCATCACGCATGGTTTGCCGTTCTTGGTCACAACAAACAAGTGGCCTTTGGCAACAAGTGCAACGATTCGCCTCAGGCGCCTGCGGGCTTGGCTCATCGGGATGACGGTCACCATCTACGCAGCTCCTGGATTTCCGCTGCCAGCATGTCGTGGGCAGAGCGTGTGAACCCAGCGTCCGCTCACTTGCTGCCCCGGCGCGCCACACTGCTCGCACGTCTTCAGTGACAGCTCCTCAGCTACAGCCACGGCACCTTGGCAGTAAGCGTCGCCACCGTCGTAGAAAAAATGCAGCTCACCGAACTTCGATTTCACCTGGGCCACAACTACCTGCGGCACCTCTGGATGCCGATCCAGATGGGCTTGGAGCGTGTGGCACAGGGCATAGAGGATATCGCGCCATCCGGGGCTGCAGTAGATGTCATCCACACCAGGATCAGAGAAAAGTCGCGGATACCGGGCCCTGAATTGTTCGATATCAAGCACGGGCACGGACGTTATGTTTTGGGTCATGTTCAAAGCTCGCACGAAGGACAATTCTTGTCGGGGCCGTAATGTCGGGCAAGAAGCAAGCGGAGCGCGCAGCCAGGATGGCGGAGGCGTGAGGATGGAAGCCCAGCGGGCCGAGACCTGAAGGGGCTCGGTTTACGACAGCCGTTCCCCTGGGACACGCCATGAAATGAAAGTGGTGATCAGCCAGAATCATCCGCGAAGACTCTCTCCCAATCTCTCTCTGCAAGCGCAGCGCAAGCACTGGGCGCTCCACCAAAACACCGGTTAGATACTTGATGCATTTCTGCTTCGTCCGTGTAGCTGATCTGAGCCCCATGCTCATCAACGAGTACACCATTGGCACCAAACAGCAACGCATGACCGGCTACGACGTCGTGAGCTGAAACGGGGTAAAGCGATACTCCGCAGACCCCGTCCCCAACTGCCACTCTGGCCAGTCTGTAGGCAATGGAGGGCATCGGATGAAAACCACCAGGAGCACATAGAGCTGCATTGGTTTGAGGTTTTTTTCCAGCTGAGGAGCTGACCATCACCTGACTAGATTTGGAAAGCTGTTGAATGGAAAGATCCAGGCGCACAGGTAATCCATTTCGGAGCAAATGATCCATACCCCTCGCCCAAGCGATGCAATCCGATATTCCTTCCGGAGTGACTGGAGCGTGTACTACTCCGAGTACAGGCACCTTTGCCTCTAGTAAGCCAACCGACAGCGCTGATCCGTTCAGCCCTATCAGGAAATCGCTGGTTCCATCATTGGGATCGACGACCCAGCAGAAGCGATGACCGGAGAGCACATGGCCAGTTTCTTCGCCCCAAAAGTCGCAGGGCAAGATGTTCAAAAGCTCCGAGCGCAGCACCTTTTCTATTTCAGCATCGACATCTGCTTTGCTCCCTGAGCCGCGTCGACCGTCCGGTCGGACATATTCCTGCGCTAATAGAATCCCAGCACGCTCGACTGCGGTGATGACAAGGGGCAGGATCTGCTTCACATCCTCTATTGTCATGTTCACTCCCGGCAACAGAAGGGAAGAGGCCGTTTCCCCCCCTGATCATTCGGGCGCGCTGCTGCTCGGCGGGAGAGCTGCCTTGAGGCTGAGCGGAGCGCGCTTACTTGCCTGAAACGCTACGGCTTCTGAGGTGTGCTGATGGTGCTATGCCCACATGTCAGACACTCACCGGTTTCGATAGGGATTTCGACTCGATCAGGGCTAAGGTCGTTCCGAGAATGCCCAATAGCGTGCTTCATGTAATAATTTGTTGTCTCAACTGGAATATGCCCTGAATCGCCCCTGGTTTCGTAGACACCTCCAAGCCTCATAATGAGGCCCAAATAGGAGGTGCCATGAGTCGTCAGCGTTACCCTGAAGAATTCAAGATCGAAGCGGTCAAGCAAGTGACCGAGAAAGGCAAGCCTGTCGCTGAGGTCGCCCAGCGCCTGGGCATGTCCGTGCACAGCCTTTACGCCTGGATCAAGGTCTACAGCAAGCCCCAAGAGCAGCGTCAGCAAGACAATGATCAGCAGGCTGAACTGCGCAAGCTGCGCGCTGAACTCAAGCGCGTGACGGAAGAGCGAGACATCTTAAAGAAGGCCGCCGCGTACTTTGCCAAGGAGTGCGGCTGAAGTACGCCTTCATCAAGAAGCACTCGACGGATTACCCGGTGCGGCGCCTTTGCCAAACCCTCAAGGTGCATCCCAGCGGCTACTACGCTTGGTTGGCGGAGCCTCAATCTGCCCGAGCAAAAGAAGATCATCGTCTGCTTGGTTTGATCAAACATGCTTGGCTCGAAAGCGGAGGTGTGTACGGCTATCGCAAAATTCATGGTGACCTGCGTGAGCTGGGAGAGACATGCGGGCGAAATCGAGTCGGTCGTTTGATGCAAGCAGAGGGGTTGCGTTCGCAAACGGGTTATCGCCGTCGTCCTGGGTTTTATGGCGGAAAACCAACCGTGGCCTCGCCCAACCACCTTGCCCGGCAGTTCAAGGTCAGCGAGCCGAACAGGGTCTGGGTGACCGATATCACTTACATCCGCACCTATGAAGGATGGCTTTATCTGGCGGTAGTGCTGGATCTCTTCTCACGCCAAGTAATTGGTTGGTCAATGAAGCCAAGGATGTGCAGCGACCTTGCTATCGACGCGATGCTGATGGCCGTTTGGCGACGCAAGCCACAGCAGCAAGTGATGATTCACTCAGACCAAGGCAGTCAGTTCAGTAGCTCAGATTGGCAAAGCTTCCTTAAGGCCAACAATGTGGTCAGCAGCATGAGCCGACGGGGAAACTGCCACGACAATGCCGTAGCCGAGAGCTTTTTCCAGCTTTTGAAGCGGGAACGGGTTCGACGAAAGACCTACGCGACACGTGACGAAGCCCGGAGTGATATTTTCGATTACATCGAGATGTTCTATAACCCAAAACGTCGACACAGCAGTGCTATGCAGCTGTCTCCAGTAAAGTATGAGAAACGCTATTTCCTGAGCTTGGAGAGTGTCTAGGAAACCAGGGGCGATTCACCCTAATGCTTTCTGGACTCGAGAGATAACGCTGTCGTAGTTGTTGATGTATAGGGTCGTAAGCTCAAAAGCCTTACTTTGAATAGTTTTTTTACATGCTTCGGTGGGAGGTTGTGCGTCAAGTATCTTGTAAATTGCAAGATGCTTAAAGGGCCATTTTTCGATCTGATCATTCAGTGCCGCATAGTCGATATTCTGACCGGGGCACGTGTTGTTGAGCATAGCATCAATGACGCGAAGGCTTTGCGCTTTGATTTCTTCTAATGATACAAACTGAAGATCATCTTTATCGATGCTCTTACGGGAGTCATGAAGGTCTACGTAGCCAAGGCATCGGCTCATCAAATTTTGGGCAGCGGAAAGCTTAATTTTTTTGTTGCCTGGCCAGTCGCGTTGGAGACATCTGGCTAACCGTAAAATACCTTTGCCCGATACGAAGTCAGCAGCGAACAGGGAAATTTGCATGGTCATCCTCCATGGTTCGAAGCGGTGTCGGCTGTCCGCAAGGACTTATGTCAGATGAACTGCGAAATGCAGGTGAATGACCTGTGAGTTATCTACGCGCGCCGACCGCTCGATCCAGGCTGACCGATTTGCCAATGCTAGCACGATGAAAGTGGGGGTTGTCCAGCACATATAAACGGTATGCAGAGAACATACTCAAAAGTTGCCTCCGGGCTCGGATATGCTGCGACGTCGGGGGGAGGTGGTTTAGGGATAAGCTGGTGGGCGTCGTAGGCGGAGGTGTGGTCATGCGGGGAGATGGACGCATGCAGGGCTGTGACTCGCAAAGCGCGGCCCGCTCTACGACAGAGGTTCGCCTCGGTGGTACGCTGCACTACTTGTACACGTACCATTGATGGCCTAGGGAAAATGAGATGAGTGAGGAAAAAGTCCGCGCCCGAGAATTAACAAGGCGTCAAGCGCTCTGGAAGCTCGCTTCACTTAAACCTGGCCATCCTGAAGCAGTTCCTTTGGTGGCGATTCTCGAACGCATTTCTATCGAGGAACATAACGACGCTGTATTTGAACCAGCACTGACGCTTGATATTGTTAGCCTCAGCGTGCCTACTCGACGCAGTTCCTCCGGCAAAGAAATAGTCCGTGAGTCTGACATTCAACAGCCTTGGCGTGAACGTTTTATCCAAGCGAGCTCAGGATCAACTCGACTGGTGGAAGGGTTCTACGCCAATGACTGGAAGAATTTTTTGCTTGAGTGGGCTGCTGAGGTTCAGCATCTAGAAGCACACATTGCTGCGATATCCAACCGATCAAATGAATGATTTTTTTGGAATGCATGATGCCTTAAATTCGTGCTTCAAGCTGCCAAAATCTGTTGAACATGCCGAGCTCTACAGCTCTCGATCCCAGGCATCCATTGCTTCCTTGAGGTTTCCATACCAGTAAAGCTTGGACGTCTTCAGCGCAGTAGCGACTTGCTTACTTATGTTTGCGTCAAGCCAGGGTGGCAGGTTCTCGCTATCAACACTGAATAAGCTCGCAAACGCAACTGAATACAAGCCAGTGGTGAGGGACTGCAGGCATACATACTGCACTGAAGAACCGTCAGCTAATCGCCGCCAGCTTACATGTTGGATAGCATCTAGGCCGTCATGAAGATTGTGGTGAAAGTTTTCGAGTGGGCTAGCAATTGGTGCGGTTGTTACTTTGTGCTGTTTACTGACCAAGTGCTTCAGTTTTTCGCGGGAGGCTATGACGATATCGCGAATTTCTTTAGGGTCGATTGACATGCTGCGTTCGTTCACCGACAAAGTCTTGAGGTTGTTAATTGCCTCAATGAACTCTCGCTCCTGATCCTTCTCTCGCTGTGTCCGTTTGTCAGGGAAGAGCCACTGAGTGATTTGTCTTAAAAACATGAAGGAGCCCGTCTGTCATTTGCTGTCGGCAGGCTACCACCCGGTGGGCTCGGCAGCTATGAGTTTCAGTGCAACAGGTGATGCGAGATGGCCGCCGTCGAAGAGAGGTGGGTGGCCAAGGCAGAACTGTTTTGCCACCAGCAGGTCTGTATGCCATCTTGTTTGCCATCGTGATAGTCCTGCGAGCAAGTCTGGGAGGTCAGGCGCTTATGGACGATGGGTTTGTAAGAATCTACTAAGGGTGAATGGAATGGCTGGCAGCAGTTTTTTTGCTTTGTTGGATGATATCGCGGCTCTGCTAGATGATATCTCTTTGATGAGTAAGGTCGCGGCCAAGAAGTCGGCCAGCGTGCTGAGTGATGACTTAGCAGTCAATGCTGAGCAAGTTACAGGCGTCAAAGCAGATCGTGAGCTCCCAGTGGTCTGGGCTGTGTTTAAAGGATCACTCCTTAATAAGGCGATTTTGGTGCCTTGTGCGCTATTGCTTAGCGCGTTCCTCCCTTGGTCAGTGAAGTGGCTGCTAATGGCAGGAGGAGTATACCTTTGCTATGAAGGGTTCGAAGCTATTAAGGAGAAGCTATTTCAAAGTGGTCACGAGTCCGGTGCAAGCGAGGCCAAGTCTGCGCCTAAAACTAAGGAGGAGCTGGCAGCTTACGAAAGGCGTAAAGTTAAGGGGGCTATCCGGACGGACTTTATATTGAGCGCGGAAATTACAGTTATAACTTTGAATGTTGTGTCGTCTGCCCCTTTGCTACAACAGATTGTGACGCTGATTGTAATTTCATTGGCTATGACTGTTGGCGTGTATGGGCTGGTTGCGGGAATTGTCAGGTTGGATGACGCTGGTCTTGCTTTGCTCAATTCTAAATCTGACGGTGCCACCGGAGCAGTTTTGAGGAAAGTTGGCGGTGTATTGGTGGCGTCAGCCCCAGTTCTTATGAAGGCACTGTCGTGGATTGGGACTGTCGCGATGTTCCTTGTTGGCGGCACCTTTGTGGCAGAAGGTATTCACCCAATCGAGCACCTCATTGAAGCTACCACGAGCTCCTTTGAAGGATGGGCGCCTGTTGTGAAGATAGGAGCATATGGTGTGGTTGGGGCTTTAGCTGGGATGGTCGCTGCAGTTGCGATGCGGGCGCTTTCGTGGGGCGTGGAGACAGCCAAGAGAAATTGAATGTCACAGGCTGTCGTATAGCACCTTCGTCAATTTACAGAAAATCTCCCATTGCGGTGACCCTGACGGGGATTTCCCCACCGCCGTCGGGTGTTTTTTCTAGATGGAATGGGCTTGTGTTGTGCAGAATCAGGCGATGCACAAGCCTACATTGGGCAGCTAGGCCCAGTGAATCGCCGTATTGTGCAGGATAGGGGTGGTTAAAATATATTGTCGGCGGAAATCATCGCCATTACCTTGGGTATCGTGGCTGACTCGCCGCTGACCCAGCAGATCATCGTGCTTTCCGGCATTGCGGTGGTGATGACCATTGGTGTGTATGGGTTGGTAGGCGGGATCGTCAAGCTCGACGACCTTGGGCTGTGGATGGCCCGCAAAACCTCAAGGCTGACTCAGGCAGTGGGTAACGGCATCCTGCGGGCGGCGCCGTACATGATGAAAAGCCTGTCGGTGATTGGTACTGCGGCGATGTTCCTGGTTGGCGGTGGGATCCTGGTGCATGGCATCGAGCCGCTGCATCATGCCATCGAGGCGTTCAGCGAAGGGCGTGGTGGGGCGCTGACCAGTGCGTTGCTCAACGGCGGGGTCGGAGTCCTCGCAGGTGCTGTGGTGCTGGCGGTGGTAAGCGTTGCGGGGAAATTGTGGCGGGCGGTTCGGCCGGCCAATTGAGGCGCTTTGCCCCGGTTCGCGCGTGAACCCGCTCCTACCAGGTACCGCGTTTGCCTCGCACCCGGCGCGTCCCCTGTAGGAGCGGGTTTACCCGCGAATGGGCCGCAAAGCGGCCCCGCTAACTCAGGTCAGAAGTGAACCTTGACCAAGAAGCTCATGGTGTTCTGGTCGGTAGTGAAGGCATCGCTGTCCTTGATGCCGTACTTGTTCTTCCAGTAGTCATACTCCACACCCACGTACAGCTGTTTCTCACCCAGGTGCAATGCCTTGCCCAGGTCGTACTTGATCTGCGGGTTGAAGTGCAGGTTGGCCTGGTAGGTGCCGCGGCGGTTCTCGTCGTTGTCCACCACCCAGTCCATGAAACCGTCGATCAGCACGTCGGAATCGCCGACCGGAATGGTGTACGACCACACCGGGGTGATCTGCCACACGTTGTCACCGGCGCGGCTGCCGTCGGTGGTGCGGTTGTAGAAGTTCAGCTGGAAGTAGTCGAAGCCCGGGATGGCCAGGTCGAAGCCCGGGCCGATCAGGTAGGACTCGGTGTCACCCTCGCCAAACTCGTAGGTCATTGCCAGCAGCACGTCCTTGACCGGGCCAAACTCGATCTTCTGGTCGAAAATCTTGCCGAACGACAGGCGTGGGCTGATCTCACCGTAGTAGGTGTTCGGGCCGTTGCCGGCGTCTTTCTGGCCCTGGTAGAAGATCTTGTCGACGAAAATGAAGTTGTCGCCATACTTCCAGCCATCGGCGTGCTCGAAGGTGACGGTTTGCTGAATCGCCGGGTTGACCTTGAAGTTCTTGCCCCACAGGTAGGTCAGGCTGTTGTTCTGCCATTGCAGCAGGTCGCCGCCGAAGGTGGTGCCGCAGGCCAGCAGGCCGCCGGCGAGGATCAGGCTCTTGATAGTACGCATTGCGAGTGTCGCTCCCTTGATTGATCTGTTGTCAGCGCTCGGTGTCGGCGCTTTTTTTGTCTTTTGAGTCAGCTTTTTTCGATAGGCCACAGCTGTTTGGCAAGGGTTGGGCCAACTTTTCCGGGTTGGCAAAACCTTCCTGCTCGACTTCGTTCTGAACGGATGAAAAGGGTATTTCAGGCTGGCAACACGTTGGCCAACCGCCCGAATTCATTGACTGAGCGGTCAGTAAACGCAGGCAGAATCCGTTCTGCCCTGATCGAGGGGGCGCGCAGATTACTGGCTTGCGCGCCGCGCCTCAAGTGCTCCGTCCTGGAGCGGGGTGATTCAAACTTGTGCGTTTGGTCAACTTCCTAGAAGTGCACCTTGATCAGCGCACTGGCGACGCTTTGGTTGCTGTCCAGGTTGCCACGGCTGTCAATGCCGTACTTGTCTTTCCAGTAGCTGTATTCAAAGCCGACGTAGAGCTGCTTGGCGCCCAGGTTCAGCGCCTTGCCCAGGTCGTATTTGACCTGCGGGTTGAAGTGCAGGTTGGCGTGATAGGTGCCACGGCGGGTTTGGTCGTTGTCGGTAACCCAGTCCATGTAACCGTCGATCAGAATGTCTGACCGGCCTACAGGGAGGGTGTACGACCAGCCGGGGGTAATCTGCCAGACGTTGTCACCGGGGCGGCTGCCTTCGGTGTTACGCACGTAGAAATTGAGGGTGAAATAGTTGAAGCCGGGGATGTTCAAGTCGAAGCCGGGGCCGATCAGGTAGGCCTCGTTGTCGCCTTCACCGCGCTCGTAGGTCATGGCCAGCAGCACGTCCTTGATCGGACCGAAGGCAAGCTTGCGGTCGAAGATCTTGCCCAATGACAGGCGTGGGCTGAACTCGCCGTAGTAGGTGGTCACACCTTTGCCGGGGTCGGCCTTGCCGTTGTAGAAGATCTTGTCGACGAACATGAAGGTGTCGCCGTACTTCCATTTGTTGGCGTGCTCGAAGGTGATGGTCTGCTGGATATCAGGGTTGACCTTGAAGTCCTTGCCGTACAGGTAGGTCAGGCTTTCGCCGTGCCATTGCAGCCATTCGCCTGCGTGCGAGGGTAGGGTGGCCAGCAGGCTGCTGCCCAACAACAGGGACGTGGTGATGCGCTTCATGTTGTGATTCCCGGACTTATTGTTTTTGTTGGCGTTTTTTTGGCGCGCAGGCGCCCCGGGCGACCCATTCCGGCGGGTCGACGGCGTAGCGGTTACTGCAGAGGTGAACGAGGGGCAGCCATGCACCGCCCCCCTTGGCTCAATGCTGGTGACAGACGTCGTTGTGCATTGCGCGGTCGGCACCGCCAAGGATGTTGAACAGTACGTTCAACACCAGGGCACAGACCGTGGCCATGGCGATACCGCTGTGGGTGATGGGCTCCATCCACTGTGGCATCTGGGCAAAGAACTCCGGACGCACCACGGGGATCAACCCGAAGCCGACGCTCACGGCAACCAACAGCTGGTTGCGGCGGTCGCCGATGTCCGCCTCCTGAAGAATCTTGATCCCGGTGGCGGTGACCATGCCGAACATGGCGATGGACGCGCCGCCCAGTACTGCGGGCGGGATCGAGGCAATCAGGAAGGCCGCCTTGGGCAGCAGGCTGAGCAGGATCAGCAGTGCACCGGCCACGATGGTGACATAGCGGCAGCGCACCCCGGTCATCTGCACCAGGCCGATGTTCTGGGCGAACGAGGAGTGGGTGAAGGTGTTGAAGAAGCCCGCAATGAACGACGCACCGGCATCGCACAGCAGGCCGCGACGCAGCATGCCAGGGGTTACTTCACGATCAGTCACCTTGCCCAGGGCCAGGAACATGCCGGTGGACTCGACGAAGATGATCACCACTACCAGGCACATGGACAGAATCGGCGCCAGGCTGAAGGTCGGCATGCCGAAGTGCAGTGGGGTGACCACCTGCAACCACGGTGCTTCATTCAGGCCCGACAGGTCGACCATACCGATGGAACCGGCCAGGATGTAGCCAAGGCCCATGCCCACCAGTACCGACACGTTTACCCAGAAACCGCGCATGAAGCGGTTGATCAGCAGGATCACGGCCAGTACCAGGCCGGCCACCAGCAGGTAGATCGGCGAGCCGAACGTTTCTGCTTCATGGCCGCCACCGGCCCAGTTGACAGCCACCGGGAACAGCGACAGGCCAATCGAGGTGATCACCGTACCGGTGACCAGCGGTGGGAAGAAGCGGACAACCTTGGACATGAACGGCGCGATCAGCATGCCGAAGAACCCGGCAGCGATGGTCGCGCCGAAGATCCCCTGCAGGCCCACGCCGGGCATGCCGGCCATGGCCACCATGCTGCCGACGGCAGCGAAACTGGCACCCATCATCACCGGCATGCGGATGCCCACCGGGCCGATACCGAACGACTGGATGATGGTAGCGACGCCAGCGACAAGCAGGTCGGCGTTGATCAGGAAAGCGACTTCTTCACGGGACAACCCGGCGGCCTGGCCAATGATCAACGGCACGGCGATCGCGCCACCGTACATCAGCAGAACGTGTTGCAGGCCAACCAGGATCAGTTGGAACAGGGGCAAGGGTTCGCGCGGCGGCGCAATGGGGATATACGCCTTGCGTGACTCGGACATGCAGCACCTCGAGTTTTGTTTTTATTCTCGGATCCAAGCGGCAGGCTTCATGCCTGCGCGCTCGATGCTTGCTTGTTGCGTAACACATGGAGCTTGAGGCTGGGGCTATCGGCCTCTTCGCGGGCAAGCCCGCTCCTGCAGGGGAAGGTGATTCCCTTGGGGGGCGGGTTGCCTGGCGAGGTGCTGTCAGTTGACCTGGGCGCCTTTGGCGATCCAGTCGCCGACGAGCTTGCGCTCTTCGGTGGTCATCTGGGTGATGTTGCCCAGCGGCATGATCTGGCTGGCAACCGCTTGCGCCTGAATGCGCGCGGCCTGGGCCTGGATCTGCTGTGGAGTGTCGAACATCACGCCGGCAGGGGCGGTGCTGAACAGTGGGCTGGTCGGCTTGGACGAGTGGCACACAGTGCAGCGTTCCTGGATGACATTGTGGATCTTGTCGAATTCGCCACCTCCGGCCTGGGCAGCGGCCTGGGCAGCGGCCTGGGCCGGTGCTTGCGCAGGTGCGGCGGGTGCTTCGGCAGCCTTGGCGGCGTCCTCGGCACGCTGCTCGGCAGCCGTCTTGCCGCCTACCGCAGTTGCCGGCAGCGGCTGGTACTCGATCTTCGCTGCGGCTTGCTCAGGGCTTACGGCAATCGGTTTCGGGCCGGTAACGTAAGCCAGGCAGATCATCGCCAGAGCGCCGACGGGCAGGGTCCAGGCGTACTTGTTGCTGTCGTGGCGGGTGTTGAAGTAGTGGCGGATCAGAACCGCGGCTACTGCGATACCGGCCAGGATCAGCCAGTTGTACTGGCTACCGTAGGTGCTCGGGAAATGGTTGCTGATCATGATGAACAGCACCGGCAGGGTGAAGTAGTTGTTGTGACGCGAGCGCAGCAGGCCCTTGGCCGGCAGGACCGGGTCGGGCGTCTGGTTGTTCTCGATCGCCGCCACCAGCTGGCGTTGGGCCGGCATGATGATGCGGAACACGTTACCGACCATGATGGTGCCGATGATCGCGCCGGTGTGCAGGTAGGCGCCACGGCCGCTGAACACCAGGCTGAAGCCCCAGCAGGCAGCGATGATCAGCACGAACAGCACAGCACCGAGCAGCGCTGGCTTCTTGCCCAGGGGCGAGTCGCACAGGAAGTCGTAGATGAACCATCCCGCGATCAGCGAACCGATACCGATGGCCACGCCTTCGGCACCGCTCAGGGTGCTGCCAGGTGCCAGCAGGTACAGGGTCGGGTTCCAGTAGAACACCACGCACAGCAGGGCGATACCGGACATCCAGGTGAAGTAGGCTTCCCATTTGAACCAGTGCAGGTTCTCGGGCATTTTCGGGGGGGCGAGCTTGTATTTCTCCAGGTGGTAGATACCACCGCCGTGAATCGCCCAGAGATCACCTGACAACCCATCGCGCGGGTTGCTTCGGTTCAGGTGGTTCTCCAGCCAGACGAAGTAGAACGATGCACCGATCCAGGCGACGCCGGTGATCATGTGAACCCAGCGAATGCTCAGGTTCAGCCATTCGTGAAGGTGTGCTTCCACAGTATGTACCTCTGCCAGTCACCGAGAAGATGACTGACCTTTTCTTATTGGTGGGGATTGAGGATCAGCATCTGTTCCTCGGTGAAGTAATGCTCATCGCAGTTGTTGCCAGAACCACTGCGATCAACCACCAGGAAATCATCCCGCTTTTCGATCGTCAGCACCGGGTGGTGCCAGACGCCGCGATGGTAATTAACGCCCTGCCTGCCATTACTGCGGAAGGCTCGGACCAAGCCTGATACAGGTGCATCGCCAACGGGCGCGACCACGATCAGAAAGGGGTTGCCGAGCAGCGGGATGAAAGCCTGGCTGCCCAGCGGATGGCGTTCCAGCATGCGCACGGTCAGCGGCATGTCCTGCGCGTCGGCGCGGAAGATGCTGATGATCGCCTTGTCTTCAGGCTCGGCGGTTTCGACCGTGGCGAGCTTGTGAAAGCGCATGGTCGAGCCGTTGTTGATCATGAAGTGGTCGCTGCCGTCGGTTTCGATCACGTCTCCGAACTGGGCGAAGGCTTCTTTGGTCAAGGGCTCGATCATCAGGGTGCGCATGCGGTTATCTCTTCTATTGTTCGTTTTCTGAATAAGGTTCGGCTGTTGCTTACAGCTGCAGCAAGCGGAACAGGGCGATCAGGTTGATCTGTGCCAGGGCTTCCTTGAACTCGGCATCGGCATCGTTGTGGATGCGCTTTTCAAAGGCGGCGAGAATCTGGTGCCGGTTGCTGCCCTTCACCGCCATGATGAACGGGAACTGAAACTTGGCTTTATAGGCATCGTTCAGCTCGGTGAAACGGGCGAACTCCTCGGCGGTGCACTGGTGAATGCCGGCGCCGGCCTGTTCGTTGGTGCTCGATTCGGTCAGCTCGCCCTGGATGGCTGCCTTGCCGGCCAGGTCCGGGTGAGCGTTGATCAGCGCCAGCTGGTCGGCGTGGTTGGCGCTGAGCAGGATGTCGCTCATGCGCTGGTGCAGCGCCTCGATCTCGTCCAGCTCGCCCAGTTGGCCCAGGTCGTAGGCTTTTTCGGCAACCCACGGCGAGTGCTCGTAGATGTCGGCGAAGGCCTTGACGAAGGCGTCACGGTCCAGGGTGGATGGTTTGAGGGTATTGAAGGCGGTCATCAGGCGTTCTCATTCTTGTACGGGTGGGTGGCGTGCCAGTGGCGGGCGATATCCACGCGACGGGCGAACCAGACCTGGTCATGACTTTTTGCGTAATCGACGAAGCGCTTGAGTGCAGCCAGGCGTGCCGGGCGGCCGACCAGGCGGCAGTGCAGGCCGATGGAAAGCATTTTCGGTGCGTCGGCGCCTTCGGCGTACAGCACATCAAAGGCGTCTTTCAGGTACTGGAAGAACTGCTCGCCGCAGTTGAAGCCCTGTACCTGGGTGAAGCGCATGTCGTTGGTGTCCAGGGTGTAGGGGATCACCAGGTGCGGCTTGCCGGTGGGGTTGTTCGGCTCCCAGTAGGGCAGGTCGTCGTCGTAGGTGTCGCTGTCATAGAGGAAGCCACCTTCCTCCATCACCAGGCGGCGGGTGTTCGGGCCGGTACGGCCGGTGTACCAGCCCAGCGGGCGCTCGCCGGTGAGTTCGGTGAGGATACGGATGGCTTCGAGCATGTGCTCGCGCTCCTGGGCCTCGTCCATGTTCTGGTAGTCGATCCAGCGGTAGCCATGGCTGCAGATCTCGTGGCCGGCTTCGACCATGGCGCGGATCACGTCGGGGTGGCGCTGGGCGGCCATGGCCACGGCGAAGATGGTGAGTGGCACGCCGCTGTCCTTGAACAGCTTCAGCAGGCGCCATACACCGGCACGGCTGCCGTATTCATACAGCGACTCCATGCTCATGTTGCGCTGGCCCTGCAGGGGTTGGGCAGCGACCATCTCGGACAGGAAGGCTTCGGATTCCTTGTCACCGTGCAGGATGTTGCGTTCGCCACCTTCCTCGTAATTGAGGACGAAAGACAGCGCGATGCGGGCGTTGCCCGGCCATTGCGGGTGAGGAGGGTTGTTGCCGTAACCGATCAGGTCGCGAGGGTAATCAGCGCTCACTGCAGTCTTCCTTCTTGTGCGTTAGTGCGGGGGGTGGGCGGGCCGCGTCGGTATGTCGCACCACCGGATGGGATGATTGTATACAACTTCTGAAATCTTTTGTAAGCCTGTTTTTCCGCATTTCTTCCCTTTTGTCGCCTCGCAGCGACCTGGAAATACAGTGCAAGAAACCTGCCTGTTTGGTCAGCTAATGAGGTTGGCATCGTTATGGTGCGTGTATTTGCGACCGATGGGTCGTTTATGGGCAGCAAATGGAGGGTGTGACAGAAGGGATCAAAAAATTGTGTACAATCCTTGGATGGAATGTCTTAATAACGTCATTCCCGCCTGCCGCAGGCGCTAAGCTGGTGCGATGGCTGAGTATTTTTTGCCCACAGATTGAACAAGAGGCGACACGCAATGGGACGTTTGACCACACACGTACTGGATGCCGCGCATGGCTGCCCGGGTAGCTCGATCAAGGTCGAGCTGTACCGCGTCGAAGGCCAGCAGCTGGAACTGGTGAACACCGCCCTGACCAACAGCGATGGCCGTGTCGACGCGCCGCTGCTGCAGGGGGACGATTACCGCACTGGCGTTTACCAGTTGCAGTTCAGCGCTGGGGATTACTACCGCGCCCGTGGCGTGCAATTGCCGGCCCAGGCGTTTCTGGATGTTGTCGTGCTGCGCTTTGGCATCGACGAGTCGCAGGAGCACTACCACGTGCCGCTGCTGATTTCGCCGTACAGCTATTCGACCTATCGTGGAAGCTAGTTGGTCGCTAGAAGAATCTTCGTAGGTCCTTTGGCCCGCTCTCACACTGGCGGGCTTTTTTTCGTCTGCTGTTTTTTGCGTTGCCTGTGCCGGCCTCTTCGCGGGTGAACCCGCTCCTACGACGGGCTGTGTCCAACTGTCCACCCCGTGGTAGGAGCGGGTTTACCCGCGAATACGGTGGCGGCAGCAACGGTGAACGGCGGGTGGGGATTGGTCAGCAGGGCCGGCCCTTTCGCGGGTGAACCCGCTCCTACGACGGGCTGTATCCAACTGTCCACCCCCGGGGTAGAAGCGCCCTCGGTCAGAGGAACACGAACTTGGCAATGAAGATCGCGCACAGCACCCACAGGCTGGCCGAGATTTCCTTGTACTTGCCGGTACCCGCCTTCAATGCCACATAGCTGATGAAGCCCAGGGCAATACCATCGGCGACCGAGAACGTCAGCGGCATCATGATCACTGTGACGATCGCCGGAATGCTGTCGGTGGCCTCATCCCAATGGATGTGCGCCATGCTGCCCATCATCAGCATCGCAACGTAGATCAGTGCACCTGCTGTCGCATAGGCCGGAATCATCCCGGCCAGCGGCGCGAAGAACATCGCGGCGATGAACAGCAGGCCTACCACCACAGCCGTCAGGCCAGTTCGGCCACCTGCGGCAACCCCCGCAGCACTCTCCACATAGCTGGTCACCGGCGGTACACCGACCACCGCGCCGAACACACTCGAGGCACTGTCAGCCTTCAACGCCTTCGACAGGTTCTCGATCCGCCCGTCCGGCGCCACCAGGTTGGCCCGTTGCGCGACGCCCATCAGGGTGCCGGCAGTGTCGAACATGTGCACGAACAAGAACGCCAGCACCACGCTGATCATGCTGACGTTGAACACGCCAGCCACGTCCATGGCCATCCAGGTGGGCGCCAGGCTCGGCGGCATCGACATCACCCCGCCAAACTTGACCAGGCCCAGGCCCCAGCCGGCCAGGGTGACACCCATGATGCTGATCAGGATCGCGCCGAATACCCGCTTGTAGCTGAGGATGGCGATCAGCAGGAAGCACACGGCCGCCAGCAGCGGCCCCGGCTCATGCAGCGAGCCCAGCTTGATCAGGGTGGCGGGGCTGTCGACGATGATGCCTGCAGTCTTCAGGCCGATCAGCCCGAGAAACAATCCGACGCCGGCCCCCATGGCATGGCGCAGGCTGACCGGAATGCTGTTGAGCAGCCATTCGCGCACTTTCGACAAGGTCAGGAACATGAACAACACGCCCGAGACGAATACCGCCCCCAGCGCCGTTTCCCAGTTGTAGCCCATGGTGCCGACCACGGTGTAGGTAAAGAAGGCATTGAGCCCCATGCCCGGCGCCAGGCCCACCGGCCAGTTGGCGTACAGGCCCATCAGCAGGCAGCCCAGCGCGGCGGCGATGCAGGTGGCGACAAAAGCGGCACCATGGTCGATGCCGGCGTCGGCCATGATGTTGGGGTTGACGAAGATGATGTAGGCCATGGTGATGAAGGTGGTCACCCCAGCGATCATTTCGGTTCTGACGGTGCTGCCGTGTTGCTTGAGTTTGAAAATCCGCTCCAGCCAGCTCGTTTCGAGCGGTGGGGCAAGATCCAGCGTAGGGGCTTCGGATTTGCGGCTTTCCACAGCGAGTACTCCTCAAGTCGTTCTTGTTGTTATGGAGCCAGTTTCCTGAGCGATGCACTTGGCGGCTCCGCGGGAAGGCAGACGTCTGACCGTTTGTTGACTTATGGGTCAAGAAGTTGCTCGGTGGATTATGCTTTTGTGTACAAATAAAGCAAATAATGTTTTATGTTTTGTGTGCGCAATGTGTCGTACAACGGCTATATAGGTAAAACGCCCCCTGCGGAATCGCCTCAGCCTGTGTACAATGGCGCCATACTTTCTCTTCGTGCCTCGAGAGCCCATGAACGAACAGCTGCAACCTCTGAAGAAACCTGCACGAGTCGGCAAGGCCGGCCGCAGCGGTACCCAGGACGACATCGTCTACGCGCATATTTTCGAGGCGATCCTCGAGCAGCGTCTGGCTCCGGGCACCAAGTTGAGCGAGGAAGCGCTGGGCGAGATCTTTGGCGTCAGCCGCACCATCATCCGCCGCGCCTTGTCGCGCCTGGCCCACGAAAGCGTGGTGCTGCTGCGACCGAACCGCGGTGCGGTGGTGGCCAGCCCGACCGTCGAAGAGGCGCGCCAGGTGTTCTTCTCGCGGCGCATGGTCGAACGCGCCATCACCGAGCTGGCGGTGCAGCATGCCACCCCCGAGCAGCTCAACGAGCTGCGGCAGATGGTGCGCGAAGAGCGCGACAGCTTCTCGCGCGGTGACCGGGGTGCCGGTATCCGCCTTTCCGGTGAGTTCCACCTCAAGCTGGCCGAAGCGGCGGGCAATGCGCCGCTGGTGAGTTTCCAGCGCAGCCTGGTCTCGCAGACTTCGCTGATCATTGCCCAGTACGAAAGCGGCAACCGCTCCCACTGCTCTTACGATGAACACATGCAGCTCATCGATGCCATCGAGGCACGCGATGCCGAGCAGGCGGTGAGCCTGATGATGCATCACATGGACCACATCGACAGCAAGCTGAATCTGGACGAGGAGAGCGCCTCGGACGATTTGCATGCCGTGTTCTCGCATCTGTTGAAAAAAACCAAGGTTTCCATCAAGGGTTGATCGTTTGCCTGCGTGATCGAGGGGCTGCAAGGCAGCCCTTCCAGCCACTACTGGCCATAACCCAAAGGTCTGCTAAATTCTTGTGAGCAAACCTTCATCAAGCAGTTGGGCTTGCGCATTCGTTGCGTTCAACTTCTTGAGGAATGGATTCATGAGCATGTCCCTGGGTAAACGCATGGGGGCCGAACTGATCGGCACCTTCTGGCTGGTCCTTGGTGGCTGTGGCAGTGCGGTACTCGCAGCCAGTTCCCCTCTCGGCATCGGTGTGCTCGGTGTCGCCTTCGCCTTCGGCCTCACCGTACTGACCATGGCCTTCGCCATCGGCCATATTTCTGGTTGCCATCTAAACCCTGCCGTGTCGTTTGGGCTGGTGGTGGGCGGGCGCTTCCCGGCAAAAGAGCTGCTGCCTTATGTGATCGCCCAGGTGATCGGTGCCATCCTGGCGGCCGGTGTGATCTACCTCATCGCCAGCGGCAAGGCCGGTTTCGAGCTGTCTGCGGGGTTGGCTTCAAACGGCTACGCCGACCACTCGCCCGGTGGCTATACGCTGGGTGCGGGCTTTGTCAGTGAAGTGGTGATGACGGCGATGTTCCTGGTGGTCATCATGGGGGCGACCGACGCCCGCGCGCCGGCAGGTTTTGCACCCATCGCCATCGGCCTGGCCCTGACCCTGATCCACCTGATCTCGATCCCGGTGACCAATACCTCGGTCAACCCCGCGCGTAGCACGGGGCCGGCCTTGTTCGTCGGTGGCTGGGCCCTGCAGCAGCTGTGGCTGTTCTGGGTGGCGCCGCTGATCGGTGCTGCTATCGGCGGCGCGCTGTATCGGGGCCTGGCGAAAGAACCTTAACGCTGGTGCACGCAGCGCCCGGCGGCGTAGGTTTCACGGACGGTACGGTCATCGCCCAGGGTGGTGAGCACGAACAAGGTTTCTTCGATGCTGTTGGACTGCTGGATGCGGTAGTCCAGCAGTGGCGTGGCCTTGTAGTCCAGCACCACGAAGTCGGCATCGTTGCCCGGGCGCAGGCTACCGATACGGTCGTCCAGGCGTAGTGCGCGGGCGCCGCCGAGGGTGGCCAGGTACAGCGATTTGTACGGATGCAGGCGCGCGCCTTGCAGCTGCATCACCTTGTATGCCTCGTTCAGGGTGTTCAGCAGAGAAAAGCTGGTGCCGGCGCCAACGTCGGTACCCAGGCCCACGTTGACCCCGAACCGCTCGGCCTGGGGCAGGTTGAACAGGCCGCTGCCGAGGAACAGGTTGGAGGTGGGGCAGAAGGCCACGGCCGAGCCGGTTTCGGCCAGGCGTTGGCACTCTTCGTCGCACAGGTGTACGCCGTGGGCAAACACCGAGCGCTCGCCCAGCAGCTCGAAGTGATCGTAGACGTCCAGATAACCCTTCTGCTCGGGGAACAGCGACTTGACCCAGTCGATTTCCTTGAGGTTTTCCGACAGGTGCGTGTGCATGTACACGCCGGGGTGTTCCTTGAGCAATTGGCCGGCCAGGGTCAATTGTTCCGGTGTGCTGGTTGGGGCGAAGCGCGGGGTGACTGCATAGTGCAGGCGGCCCTTGCCATGCCAGCGCTCGATCAGTGCCTTGCTTTCGGCATAGCCCGATTCGGCGGTGTCGGTCAGGTAGTCCGGCGCGTTGCGATCCATCATTACCTTGCCGGCGATCAGGCGCAGGTCCAGGCGTTCAGCCTCTTCGAACAGGGCATTCACCGACTCTGGGTGCACGCTGCCGAATACCAGCGCAGTGGTGGTGCCGTTGCGCAGCAGTTCCTTGAGGAAGATCTTCGCCACCTGGTCGGCGTGGCCTTTGTCGGCGAACTGTTTTTCGCAGGGGAAGGTGTAGGTATTGAGCCAATCCAGCAGCTGCTCGCCGTAGGAACCGATCATGCCGGTCTGCGGGAAGTGGATGTGGGTATCGATGAAGCCCGGGGTGATCAGCGCGTCCTGGTAGTGCTCGACCGGGATGCCGGCATCCAGCGTCGGCAGCAGTTCACTGGCGTGCCCCACGGCGCTGATGCGGCCATCGTCGACCACCAGCAGGCCGTCTTCGTAGTATTCATGGGAAGCCTCCAGGCCCACCTCGGCCGGGTCGGCAATGCTGTGCAGGATGGCGGCACGGTAGGCTTTGCGGGTAACGGTCATAACACACTCGTCAAATGGCTTGGCTGCGCCGGGAGGGCGGCAGCAACTGGGCAATGGGGCCGGCATTGGCGGCAGCGTCGTGCTGGCCGAAGCAGGCGTTGTAAGTGGCAATGATTTCACCGGCGATGGACACGGCGATCTCGATGGGCAGCTTGCCTTTGACCTCGGCCAGGCCCATCGGGCAGCGCATGCGGGCCATCACGGCCTCGTCAAAGCCTCGTTCGCGCAGGCGGTGCTCGAACTTGACCCGTTTGGTCTTCGAGCCGATCAGGCCGAACCAGGTGAAATCGTTGCGCTTGAGAATGGCGGCAGTCAGTTCCAGGTCGAGCTGGTGGTTGTGGGTCATGACGATGCAGTAGCTGCCGGGCGGCAGGTCCGCGACTTCGTCGACCGGTTCCTCACTGACGACCTTGGTCACCCCATTGGGGATGAGTTCGGGGAATTCCTGTTCACGCGAGTCGATCCAGCGCACCCGGCAGGGGAGCGCGGCGAGCAAGGGTACCAGAGCCCTGCCGACATGGCCCGCGCCGAACACGGCGATCTGCGCCTGCACCGCGGCCATCGGCTCGAACAGCAGCACGGTGGCGCCGCCGCAACACTGGCCCAGGCTGGCACCGAGGCTGAAGCGCTCCAGGTGCGGGGTGGTGCGCTGCTCTTCGAGCATTTGCCGGGCGATGTGCAGCGCCTTGTATTCCAGGTGGCCGCCGCCGATGGTGTCGAACAGGCCGCTGGCGCTGACCACCATCTTCGAGCCTGCGTTGCGCGGGGTAGAGCCGCGCTCTTCGATGATGGTCACCAGCACGCAAGCTTCGCCACGGGACTGGTGGTCGGCGAGGGCGTTGATCCATTGGTGCATGATGCAACCTCTCTAAGCCATGCTGCCGACCCTGGTAGGAGCGGGTTTACCCGCGAATGTAGCGTTGGAGCTGATATCGCATTCGCGGGTAAACCCGCTCCTACAAGGGCCTTGCGTTGTCAGGGGGTGATGGTTTCCAGTTCCCGTTCGCGCGACTGTGTTTCAGCCACTGCCTTGCGCATCTGCTCGCAGCCCCACAGCACCCGCTCCGGCGTTGCCGGCGCATCCACCTGCGGCTGCACGCGGTAATCAGCCAGGCTGGCCACGGCATCCTTGATTGCACACCAGGCAGCAATGCCGAGCATGAACGGGGGCTCGCCCACGGCCTTGGAGTGGAACACGGTGTCTTCCGGGTTCTTGCGGTTCTCCACCAGCTTCACCCGCAAGTCCAGTGGCATGTCGGCCACGGCCGGGATCTTGTAGCTGGCCGGGCCGTTGGTCATCAGCTTGCCTTTGGCGTTCCACACCAGCTCTTCGGTGGTCAGCCAGCCCATGCCCTGGATGAAACCACCCTCCACCTGGCCGATGTCGATCGCAGGGTTCAGCGAATCGCCCACGTCGTGCAGGATGTCGGCGCGCAACATCTTGTATTCGCCGGTCAGCGTATCGACGATCACTTCCACGCAGGCAGCGCCAAAGGCGAAGTAGTAGAACGGCCGGCCGCGGGCCTGGCTGCGGTCGTAGAAGATCTTCGGCGTGCGGTAGAACCCGGTGCTGGACAGCGACACCTGGGCGAAGTAGGCCTGCTGCACCAGTTGCTCGAAGCTGACGATCTGGTCGCGCACCCGCACATGGCCGTTGCGGAACTCGACGTCTTCCTCGGTCACCTGATAGTGCCGTGCGGCAAACTCGGTCAGGCGTTTCTTGAGGATTTCGGCGGCGTTCTGCGCCGCCTTGCCGTTCAGGTCGGCGCCGCTGGAAGCAGCCGTAGGCGAGGTGTTAGGCACCTTGTCGGTGTTGGTAGCGGTGATCTGGATGCGGCTGAAATCCACCTGGAAGATCTGCGCCACCACCTGGGCCACCTTGGTGTTCAGGCCCTGGCCCATTTCGGTGCCGCCGTGGTTCAGGTGAATGCTGCCGTCGGTGTAGATATGGATCAGTGCACCGGCCTGGTTGAGGAAGGTGGCGGTGAACGAAATGCCGAACTTGACCGGTGTCAGTGCCAGGCCTTTCTTCAGGATCGGGCTGTTGGCGTTGAAGCGGCGGATCGACTCGCGTCGCTCGGCGTAGTCGCTGCTGGCCTCCAGCTCGGCGGTCATCTCTTCGAGCATGTTGTGCTCGACGGTCTGGTAGTAGTGGGTGACGTTGCGTTCGGTCTTGCCGTAATAGTTGGCCTTGCGCACGGCCAGCGGGTCGCGGCCCAGATGACGGGCGATATGGTCCATCACCTGCTCGATGGCGACCATGCCCTGTGGGCCGCCAAAGCCGCGGTAGGCGGTGTTGGAGGCGGTGTTGGTCTTGCAGCGGTGGCCATGGACGGTGGCATCGCCCAGGTAGTAAGCGTTGTCGGAGTGGAACATGGCACGGTCGACGATCGAACCGGACAGGTCGGGCGAATAGCCACAGTTGCCAGCCAGGTCGAAATTGATACCGTGCAGCCGGCCGTTGTCGTCGAAGCCCACGTCATACTCGACGTAGAACGGGTGGCGCTTGCCGGTCATGGTCATGTCTTCGACCCGCGGCAGGCGCATCTTGGTTGGCTGGCCGGTCAGGCGCGCAATTACCGCGCACAAGCATGCCGGGCTGGCGGCCTGGGTTTCCTTGCCGCCAAAACCGCCGCCCATGCGGCGCATGTCCAGCACCACCTTGTTCATCGGCACGTCGAGTACTTCGGCGACCAGTTTCTGCACTTCGGTGGGGTTCTGGGTGGAGCAGTAGACGATCATGCCGCCGTCTTCGGTAGGCATGACCGAGGAAATCTGCGTTTCCAGGTAGAAGTGCTCCTGGCCGCCGATGTGCAGGGTGCCCTGAATGCGATGCGGGGCGCTGGCCAGGGCGGCAGCCGAATCGCCGCGCTGATGGGTGTGGCTATCGAGCACGAAGTGCTTCTTGCGCAGCGCCTCGACCACGTCCAGCACCGGTTCCAGGTCTTCGTACTCGACGATGGCGGCCATGGCCGCTTTGCGTGCGGTTTCAAGATCGCGGGCAGCGACAGCGAGCACCGGCTGGCCGAAGAACTCGACCTTGTCGATGGCCAGCAGCGGGTCGCCGGCCACCACCGGGCCGATGTCCTTCAGGCCGGGGATGTCTTCGTGGGTGATGGCGATACGCACACCCTCGAAGGCATAGCACGGCGTGGTGTCGATGCGCAGGATGCGCGCATGGGCGCGGTCGGCGGTACGTGCATACACATGCAACTGGTTAGGGAATTCCAGGCGATCGTCAATGTACAGCGCCTCCCCCGATACATGCTTGTCGGCGCTGTCGTGCTTGACGCTGCGGCCGACCCCGGTGGTCAGGTCCTGGCTGAACAGTTCGGCCATCTCGGCCTGGCTCTTGGCTACGTGATGGTTAGACATAAGCGGTCACCCGGGTTTCGATGTACGGTGTTTGCTGTTCGATGAAATACTTGCGCAGCAGGTTCTGCGCGGTCAGCAGGCGGTATTCCTTGCTGGCGCGGAAGTCGCTGAGCGGGGTGAAGTCCTCGGCCAGGGCCTGGCAGGCGCGCTCGATGGCAGCCTGGTCCCACGGCTTGCCGCGCAGCGCCGCCTCACAGGCGCGGGCGCGCTTGGGAATCGCCGCCATGCCGCCGAAGGCGATACGCACACCGCTGACCACACCGTCTTCGATGCTCAGGTTGAAGGCTGCGCACACGGCGGAGATGTCATCGTCCAGGCGCTTGGACACTTTATAGGCGCGGAACGCCCAGTCACTGGAGGCGCGCGGTACGATGATCTTCTCGATGAACTCGCTGTCCTGGCGAGCCGTGATGCGGTAGTCGATGAAGTAGTCTTCCAGCGGCATCACCCGTTGGCGTTCACCCTGGCGCAGCACCACCTGCGCGTCCAGGGCGATCAGCAGGGGTGGCGAGTCGCCGATTGGCGAGGCGTTCCCGATGTTGCCGCCGAGGGTGCCCTGGTTGCGGATCTGCAGCGAGGCGAAGCGGTGCAGCAGTGCCCCGAAGTCAGGGTACTCCTCGTTCAGCGCGGCGTAGCAGTCAGTCAGTGGCGTGGCGGCGCCGATCTCCAGGTGGCTGGCGGTTTTCTCGATGCGCTTGAGTTCTGCCACATGGCCAACGTAGATCATCACCGGCAAGGTCTTGTGGAACTGGGTAACTTCCAGCGCCAGGTCGGTACCACCGGCCAGCAGTCGCGCTTCGGGGTGCGAGCTGTACAGGTCGGCCAGATCCGCCACGGTCAGCGGCACCAGGCAGCGCTTGTCGCCGCTGTTCAGCTCGCCGGTCTGGGTCGGGGCAATGGCCTTGAGGCGGCTGATGGTTTGCGCCTGCTGGGTATCGAACTGGTCGCGGCAGGGCTGGCGGCAGCTCTGCTCGGCGGCGTCGAGGATCGGTCGGTAACCGGTGCAGCGGCACAGGTTGCCAGCCAGGGCTTCCTGGGCCTGATGCAGGTCGGGGCCGCTGCTGTTCTTTTGCAGGGCAAACAGTGACATGACGAAGCCGGGCGTGCAGAAGCCGCATTGCGATCCGTGGCAGTCCGCCATCGCTTGCTGAACGCTGTGCAGTTGACCCTGTTGTTTGAGCCCCTCGACGCTGATCAGTTGCTTGCCGTGCAGCGACGACACAAAGGTCAGGCACGAATTGAGGCTGCGGTAGCGCAGGCTGTCGTTACCCTGGTCGTCCTGGATCAGTTCGCCGACCACCACGGTGCAAGCGCCGCAGTCTCCACTGGCGCAGCCCTCCTTGGTGCCGGTTTTGCCCAGGTGCTCGCGCAGGTACTGCAGCACCGTCATGTTAGGGTCCAGGGCGTGCTCACTACGCAGCTCCTGGTTGACGAGAAACTGGATCACGGGGAAGGCCTCGCAATGGTTTTATTGTTGTTGGGCGGACTCTAAGCAAGACCTGTCTAGCAGGTCAATATTTTTCTGACTCAAGGGTCAAGAAAATGCACATGTCCATGCCCAGCCGCACACACTGCCTCTATTACAAGCATAGATCGCGCCGGGCGCGCGGCTGTCTGACAGGTCAAATAAACCACCTGGCCCCTCTGCGCGATTACCGCCCAAGTACGCTACAATTCGCCCCTTGTGCCCAGTTCAATGATTTTGAAGGAAAACCATGACGTTCAAGGCCCCGGACAGCCTCTCCGAGCAGATTGCCGATTACCTGGCCGAACGCATCATCCGCGGCGAGCTGGCGCCAGGCGAACGTATCCAGGAGCAGAAAGTTACCCAGGCGCTCAACGTCAGCCGCGGCTCGGTGCGCGAAGCACTGCTGATCCTCGAGCGCCGCCATCTGGTGGCGATCCTGCCGCGCCGGGGCGCCCATGTGACCCAGCTGGACGAACGCAGCGTTCGCAGCCTGTGCTCACTGATGGGCGAGTTTTACATCCTGCTGGGCAATGCGGTTGCGCAAAAATGGCGCACCGAAGCCGACCTGCGCCCGTTTCTGGAAATCCAGCAGCGGCTGCAGCGTGCCCATGACCAGCTCGACATCAAGACCTTCGTCGCCGACAGTTTTGCGGTCATGCGTGCGGCCTATCCGTTCGCCGACAACCCGTTCCTGCAGGAAACCGTGGAAAACCTGCAGCCGGCCATGAGCCGTGCCTATTACCTGTCGCTGGACCAGCGCCAGGCCAACATGATCGACTATCTCGACCTGTTCGCCCGCTTGCTCGAAGCCGTGGTCTCGCGTGACCTGCCGCGCATTCGCGAGGTGCTCACCGCCTATGGCCAGCGCAGCTGCGAACTGGTGCTGGCGGCACTGGCCAGAGGCTGACCGATGCGCCTGAAGTGCATTCGCCTGGCCGGGTTCAAGTCGTTCGTCGACCCGACCACGGTCAACTTCCCCAGCAACATGGCGGCCGTGGTCGGCCCAAACGGCTGCGGCAAGTCCAATATCATCGACGCGGTGCGTTGGGTGATGGGCGAGAGTTCGGCGAAGAACCTGCGCGGCGAGTCGATGACCGACGTCATCTTCAACGGCTCCAGTGGCCGCAAGCCGGTCAGCCAGGCCAGTATCGAGCTGGTGTTCGACAACAGCGAAACCACCCTGGTCGGCGAGTATGCCGCCTACGCCGAGATTTCGATCCGCCGCAAGGTTACCCGCGACGGGCAGAACAGCTATTACCTCAACGGCACCAAGTGCCGCCGGCGTGACATCACGGATATTTTCCTTGGGACGGGTCTGGGGCCGCGCAGCTACTCGATCATCGAGCAGGGCATGATCTCCAAGCTGATCGAGGCCAAGCCCGAGGAGCTGCGCAATTTCATCGAGGAAGCGGCTGGCATTTCCAAATACAAGGAGCGCCGCCGCGAAACCGAGAACCGCATCCGCCGCACCCAGGAAAACCTGGCGCGCCTGACCGACCTGCGCGAAGAGCTCGAGCGCCAGCTGGAGCGTCTGCATCGCCAGGCCCAGGCAGCCGAAAAGTACCGTGAGTACAAGGCTCAGGAGCGGCAGATGAAAGCGCGCCTGTCTGCCTTGCGCTGGCGAGACCTGGACGAACAAGTACGCCAGCGCGAATCGGTGATCGGTGATCAGGGCGTTTCTCACGAGGCACTGGTGGCCGAGCAGCGCAATGCCGATGCCAGTATCGAACGCCTGCGCGACGGTCATCACGAACTGTCCGAACGCTTCAACCAGGTGCAGGGCCGTTTCTACTCGGTGGCCGGTGACATCGCCCGGGTCGAGCAGAGCATTCAGCACGGCCAGCAGCGCCTGCGGCAGTTGCAGGACGACTTCAAGGAAGCCGAGCGCACACGCCTGGAAACCGAATCGCACCTGGGGCACGACCGCACCCTGCTGGCGACTTTGGGCGAAGAGCTGGCCATGCTCGAACCCGAGCAGGAAATGACCCTGGCTGCTGCCGAGGAAGCCGCTGCCGCGCTTGAAGAGGCCGAGCTGGGCATGCACGGCTGGCAGGAACAGTGGGACAGCTTCAACAGCCGCTCCGCCGAACCGCGCCGCCAGGCCGAAGTGCAGCAGGCGCGCCTGCAGCAGCTGGAAACCAGCCTTGAGCGCCAGGCCGAGCGCCAGCGCAAGTTGGTCGAGGAGCGCGAGCAACTGGGCAGCGACCCGCAGGATGCCGCCATGCTCGAACTGGCCGAGCAACTGGCCAGCAGCGAAATGCTGCTGGAAGAACTGCAGCTCTGCGAAGAGCAGGTGATCGAGCGCCTGGAAAGCGCGCGCGAGCAACTGCAGCAGGCCACCCAGGCGCAACAGCAGGCACAGGGCGACCTGCAGCGCCTGGGTGGGCGCCTGGCCTCGCTTGAAGCCTTGCAGCAGGCCGCCCTGGAGCCGGGCGCAGGTGCTGCGCAATGGCTGCACGGCCAAGGGCTGGAGCAACAGCCGCGGCTGGCCGAAGGCTTGCGGGTGGAGCCGGGTTGGGAGCTGGCGGTAGAGACGGTGCTTGGCGCCGATCTGCAGGCTGTGCTGGTGGACGATTTCAACGACCTCGATTTTGCCGGCCTGGAACAGGGTGAGCTGCGCTTGTTGCTGGCCGTCGGCGCGGGGGCGACGTTGCCCGGCAGCTTGCTGGAGAAGGTCGAGGGCCGTATCGACCTGGCGCCCTGGCTGGGCCAGGTCAGGCCTGTGGAAGACCTGGCTCAGGCACTGGAGCAGCGCGGATCGCTCGGCGAAGGGCAGAGCCTGGTCAGTCGCGATGGCTACTGGGTCGGCCGGCACTTCCTGCGGGTACGCCGGGGTGGCGAGGCCGAAGGCGGCGTGCTGGCGCGCGGCCAGGAAATCGAACGCCTGGGCCAGGAACAACTGGAACAGGAAGCGGCGCTGGAGCAACTCGATCAACAGTTGCAGGCCCTGCGCGAGCAGCAACTGGACCTGGAGGAGCAGCGCGAACAGTTGCGCCGCCGCACCCAGGATGAAAACCGCCTGCACGGCGAACTGAAGGCCAGTCTTTCGGCCAGCCGCGCGCGCGCCGAGCAGGTCGAGCTGCGCCGCCGCCGCCTGCAGGAAGAGCTGAGCGAGCTGGAAGAACAGCGCGCTCTGGAACACGAGCAACTGGGCGAAGCGCGCCTGCTGCTGCAAGAGGCTTTGGAGCTCATGGCCCAGGACACCGAGCAGCGCGAACAGTTGATGGCCCGCCGCGATACCTTGCGCGAAAGCCTTGACCGGGTGCGTCAGGAGGCCCGCCAGCACAAGGACCACGCTCACCAGCTGGCGGTGCGCCTGGGGTCGCTGCGTGCCCAGCACGACTCTACCCGCCAGGCGCTGGAGCGTCTGGAGCAGCAAGCTGCGCGCCTGACCGAACGCCAGGAACAACTGAGCCTGAACCTGGAGGAGGGTGAAGCCCCGCAGGAAGAACTGCGTCTGAAGCTGGAGGAGCTGCTGGAGCGGCGCATGAGCGTCGACGAGGAAATGCGCCTGGCTCGCCTGCACATGGACGAAGCTGACCGCGAACTGCGCGATGCCGAAAAACGCCGCACCCAGGCCGAGCAGCAGGCCCAGCTGCTGCGTGGTCAACTGGAGCAGCTGCGCCTGGAGTGCCAAGGCCTGGATGTGCGGCGCAAGACCTTGCAGGAACAGTTGCTGGCCGACGGCTATGACCTGCAAGGCGTGCTCGCCACCCTGGAAGCCGAGGCCAGCGAGCAGGGCACCGAGCAGGAGCTGGAACAGCTTGAAGCGCGCATCCAGCGCCTGGGGGCGATCAACCTGGCGGCCATCGAAGAATACGAGCAGCAGTCCGAGCGGAAACGTTACCTGGACGCCCAGGACGCCGACCTGGTCGAAGCGCTGGAGACCCTCGAAAACGTCATCCGCAAGATCGACAAGGAAACCCGCAACCGCTTCAAGGATACCTTTGATCAGATAAATGCCGGATTACAGGCACTTTTCCCAAAAGTTTTCGGGGGTGGCAGCGCTTATCTGGAACTGACGGGCGAAGATTTACTCGATACAGGGGTGACGATCATGGCGCGCCCACCGGGCAAGAAGAACAGCACCATCCATTTGCTGTCCGGCGGCGAGAAGGCACTGACCGCCTTGGCGCTGGTGTTTGCCATCTTCAAGTTGAACCCCGCACCGTTCTGCATGCTCGACGAGGTCGATGCGCCGCTGGACGATGCCAACGTCGGGCGCTACGCGCGTCTGGTCAAGGAAATGAGTGAAAGCGTGCAGTTCATCTACATCACCCATAACAAGATTGCCATGGAGATGGCGGACCAATTGATGGGGGTGACCATGCATGAACCAGGTTGTTCACGCCTTGTTGCGGTTGATGTGGAGGCGGCCATGGCCATGGTCGACGCTTGATGCACGACGATAGGGGCACATTCTGCAGCGAAATGCCCCGCCGTGTGCGACAGACGGTGTAAAGTTGTCTTTGGTCGTGCTAGCTTAATGTCACTCGTTTTTTGCGTGGGTAAAACGCCTGTCAGAACATAGAGTTGGCGCCACGTGTTAAAGGGCTTTGAACCCTTTGTTTTCAAGCATATTTTTATAGAGGCACGGGATTACATGGAAATCGGTCTGCGCGAGTGGCTGATCCTCATCGGCATCATTGTTATCGCCGGGATTCTTTTCGACGGCTGGCGCCGCATGCGCGGCGGGAAAGGCAAGTTGAAATTCCGTCTGGATCGCAGTTATTCCAACCTGCCGGACGAAGAGGGTGGCAGTGCCGAAGTGCTCGGCCCGTCGCGAGTGCTCGATACCCACAAGGAGCCTGAGCTGGACGAAAGCGACCTGCCGTCGCTCAGCGCGTCTGCGCGTGATCGCGAGCGTGAGCCCAAGCCGGTCAAGGCCAGCAAGCGCGGCAAGCGTGCCAGTGCGGCTGCCGATGTGCACCAGGGTGACCTGAACCTGAGCGCCGAGCCGCGCGAGCCCGACCTGTTTGCCGACAGCGATGACGACTTTGCCGCCGACAACAACCGTAGCAGCGGCGCAGCGCCTGCCAGCAACAGCGTCAAGGAGTTGCCGCCTGCCGAAGAGGTGCTGGTCATCAGCGTGATCTCGCGCGACGAGGGTGGCTTCAAGGGCCCGGCGCTGCTGCAGAACATCCTGGAAAGCGGCTTGCGCTTCGGCGAAATGGACATCTTCCACCGCCACGAGAGCATGGCTGGTCACGGCGAGGTGCTGTTCTCGATGGCCAACGCAGTCAAGCCTGGCGTGTTCGACCTGGACGACATCGATCACTTCAGCACTCGCGCTGTGAGCTTCTTCCTCGGCTTGCCGGGCCCACGTCATCCGAAGCAGGCTTTCGACGTGATGGTTGCCGCGGCACGCAAGCTGGCCCACGAACTGAACGGTGAGCTCAAGGACGACCAGCGCAGCGTGCTGACCGCCCAGACCATCGAGCACTACCGCCAGCGTATCGTCGAGTTCGAGCGCCGTGCGCTAACCCAGAAGCGCTGACAGATCCAGACGAAAGAGCAGCCTGAGGGCGTGCTGGCCGGTTCGGGTATCGTCGTTGCCTGTGCCGGCCTCTTCGCGGGTAAACCCGCTCCTACAGGTACATCACCGCCCTAGGGCATGTGACGCCCTTGTGGGAGCGGGTTTACCCGCGAAGAGGCTGGCACAGTCAACAGACACCTGGAACCCCACGCACCACCCCAAGCTGCTCTTTTGCTTTGCAAGAGAAGACAAATCCCATGACCGCCGAAACCCGTATCCTCGAACTGCGTGCCGAGCTCGATCAGCACAATTATCGCTACTACGTGCTCGACGAGCCCAGCGTGCCTGATGCCGAATACGACCGCCTGTTCAACGAGCTCAAGGCGCTGGAAGCTGAACACCCGCACCTGGTAACCCCCGACTCGCCCACCCAGCGTGTGGGTGGAGCTGCCTTGGCGGCGTTCAGCCAGGTACGCCACGAAGTGCCCATGCTCAGCCTGGGCAACGCCTTCGAAGAAGCCGACCTGCGTGAGTTCGGCCGTCGCGTGGTAGAAGGCCTCGATCAGCCGGGCGCGGTCGACTACAGCTGCGAACCCAAGCTCGATGGCCTGGCCGTGAGCCTGCTGTACCGCGACGGCCAGCTGGTGCAGGGCGCCACCCGTGGCGACGGCACCACTGGCGAAGACATCAGCGCCAACGTACGCACCGTGCGCAACATCCCGCTCAAGTTGCAGGGTAAGGGCTGGCCGGCAGTGCTGGAGGTGCGCGGCGAGGTGTACATGAGCAAGGCCGGCTTCGACCGGCTCAATGCCGCCCAGGCCGAGGCCGGTGGCAAGACCTTCGCCAACCCGCGCAACGCTGCCGCTGGCAGCCTGCGCCAGCTGGATTCGAAAATTACCGCCAGCCGCCCGCTGGAGTTCTGCTGCTATGGCGTTGGCCAGGTGTCCGAGAGTATCGGCGACAGCCACATCGGCATCCTCGAACAACTCAAGGCCTGGGGCCTGCCGATCAGCCGCGAGCTCAAACATGCGGCGGGCATCGAAGAGTGCCTGGCCTACTATCGCGAGATTGGCGAGCGGCGTAACAGCCTGCCGTATGAGATCGACGGGGTAGTGTTCAAGGTCAACAGCCTGGCCGCCCAGCGCGAGCTGGGCTTCCGCGCCCGTGAGCCGCGCTGGGCGATTGCCCACAAGTTCCCGGCCATGGAAGAGCTGACCGAGGTGCTGGATGTCGAGTTCCAGGTTGGCCGTACGGGTGCAGTAACGCCTGTGGCGCGGCTGAAGCCGGTCAAGGTGGCCGGTGTGACGGTGTCCAACGCCACCCTGCACAACATGGACGAAATCGCCCGCCTGGGCCTGCGTATCGGCGACACGGTGATCATTCGCAGGGCCGGCGACGTGATCCCGCAGGTGATGCAGGTGGTGCTGGAGCGTCGTCCGCAAGGCGCCCGCCCGGTAGAGGTGCCAAGCGCATGCCCGGTCTGTGGCTCGCAGGTCGAGCGTACCCGGCTGGTAAAGCGCAGCAAGGGCAAGGAAACCACCAGCGAAGGTGCGGTGTACCGCTGTGTCGGCCGCCTGGCCTGTGGCGCCCAGCTCAAGCAGGCGATCATTCATTATGTGTCGCGCCGTGCCATGGACATCGACGGTCTGGGTGAGAAGAGCGTCGAGCAGTTGGTGGATGAAGGCCTGATCGGCTCGCCGGCTGATTTGTACAAGCTGCAGTTCGAGCAGGTCGTCGGCCTGGAAGGCTTCGCCGAGGTGTCTACCCAGAAGCTGCTGGATGCCATTGAAGCCAGCAAGCGCCCGAGCCTGGCGCGCTTCATCTACGCGCTGGGCATCCCGGATGTCGGCGAGGAGACCGCCAAGGTGCTGGCCCGCTCGCTGGGCAGCCTGGCGCGCGTGCAGCAGGCATTGCCGCAGGTGCTGACCTATTTGCCGGACATCGGTCTCGAAGTGGCCTACGAGATCCACAATTTCTTTGAAGACGAGCACAACCAGAAGGTTATCCAGCAGCTGCTCGACAGCGGTATGCAGTTGCAGGACGAAGGTGAGCTGGCTGCCGAATTTGCCGCCAGCACCACCTTGGCCGGGATGATCGCCAAGCTCGACATTGCCTCCGTCGGCCCGACCGGTGCCGAGAAGTTGGTGGCCAGGCTCGACAGCCTGGACAAGATCATCGCCGCCGACGGCATTGACCTGCGCCAGGCCCTGGCGGCCAAGCAGGCCGACGCAGTGCGTGAGTTCTTCAAGGATGAAGCGAACCAGAAACTGGCCCGGGACATCGAAGCCCAGCTGCTGGCGTTCGGCATGCACTGGAGCAGCGAGAAGAAGGTGGCCGAAGGCTTGCCGCTGGCCGGCCAGACCTGGGTGCTGACCGGTACGCTGGAGCGCATGAGCCGCGACATTGCCAAGGACAAGCTGGAAAGCCTTGGGGCCAAGGTTGCCGGCTCGGTGTCTGGCAAGACCCATTGCGTGGTGGCTGGGCCTGGGGCAGGCTCGAAGCTGGCCAAGGCGGCCGAGTTGGGTGTGAAGGTGCTGGACGAAGATGCCTTTGTCACATTCCTGGCCGGGCAGGGCATCACTGTCTAGAGCCCTGCGCGCGTCCCTCGTGTCGACAAGGGCTGCAAAGCGGCCCCTGAATTTCAGCGTCACCACCTACATTGCCGTGGCCCCTTGGCGGCCTGACCGTGGCACAGTTCACCTGCCTGTCAGTCAAATACTTACTGCTGTCTGCCTCGGATATTTGAAAAGGCATGGTTTAACCGCTCTTGAATTGCTGCGTTTACGTAATTAGAGAGTGTGGATGCGTATTATCTGTTTGCGCGGCCCTTGCAAATCTATGGGTATCTGTCCTGGTATCCGCTTTCGCCAAAATTACCTGAAGCGTTGTTTTCTGAGTTTGGATTGTACGTAGGGGGCTAGTGGCGATTCGCGCCAGGGCTGGGCTATATGGAATCTAGCTGTCGTGTCGGTCCTGGTAATTCTGCTAGTTGTGAGGTGCTTCAGCGCAGTGCTAACGTCCACTTGTGCTTTGATCCAAGGCGCTGTTTTTTCAATGCTAGGTGGGTGTGCTTATATGAATGCCAACACAAGTCAATTGTTTGCCTGGTGTGCTGGGCCTGAGAGGGTTGGGCAGTCTCCAGATGATAAGTTCTATTCATTTGAAACTATGTCCGGAAGTCTGAGCGCCGTCGACCTTGGCGAGGGGCTGGTATGGCGATTCGACAAGCCGTCTACACCATCAGACCCAGATGACTATCGTTGTGAGGCCAATGGAGTGGTGAGCAATGGGGCCAGGCATAATTTTTTTGATGGGGAGCGTTACACTTTTTCGTGGTCGAGCAAGTTCTCCTCCGTGGATAACGTAGCAGGCAGGCCTTTCGTCATTTTTCAATGGAAATCTTTCAGCGGTGGTCATCAGAACTACCCTTTTCTCCTGAGGGTGAATAATGGTCGGCTGGAACTTATCCATGCCACACCAGGTGATGATCCGACCAATGTCGAGAAAAAGTGGTTGTTCATATGGTCGACTCCTGTCCAGGCTGATGTTTGGCAGCGCATTCAACTGGCCGTCCAGCTTTCAACGGATCGGGAGCTAGGTTATTTGCTTTTGAATTTTAATGGCTACCCACAGGCCTTCGCCATTGATCAGGATGAGGCGCCAGACCCTGGGTACATCTTCAAGTGCCGTACCCTGGATACCACAGGCAATACGCCAAAATGGGGATTCTACAATCGTGGAGTTACGGAACATGCCTTGATTCACCAGGTCCGTGGTTTGAATGTCAGGCAGTCGTAAGATCACCACCGATTTGCTTTCAATCCCGGTAGCCGGTCTGTCGGAGCCGTAAAGGTGTGTGCGAACACCTCGGACAGGACAAGTCATTGAGAAATGATGATTTTTTCCAACCTAGAGGTTGTATCTGCGCCCAAGACCGGTACAATGGCGCCACTCGCTGCTCAGCGAGACATGTAGTGGTGGCCCCATCGGTCCCTCCGCATTGATTACCCGTTAACCTGGTCAGGCCCGGAAGGGAGCAGCCATAGCGGGAACATCGAGTGCCGGGGTGTGGCTGGTGGGGCCGCCTCCATTTCTGGGGTCGGAAAACCTCAATCTGTAACGAACGCCTTCGTTCTTGCCTGCTTTTCGCCCAATGCTCCCGCCGCCGACAGCTTCATCAGCTGCTGGAATTTCGGGCATGCCAGATGATCTTTCTCAGGGCATTGCGCGGCATGCCGCAACCCCTTGCTCATCGCCTGCAACCGCTTGATCCGCGCATCCAGCTCGTCCGCCTTGGCCATCAGCATCTGCCGGTCGACCTGCAGGTCCACCAGCATCGCCCCCACTTCATCCAGCGAAAACCCCGCAGCCTGCCCCAGGGCGATCAGCGCCAACCGGTCTGCCACATCGGCTGCAAACTGTCGACGCTGGCCGCGCCCGGCCAAGGACTTGAGCAAGCCTTTCTTCTCGTAGTAACGCAGTGTCGATGCAGGTACGCCAGTGCGTTTGGCGACGTCGGCAATGTCCATTTCGGGCCCTTGACTTGAAGTTGACTTCAACTTCTATGCTGCGCGGCATGGTAATGACCGTCAACCTTCGAGGGCTTGTTCAAATGACGTTTACTGCGATGTTTCTAGCTGCATTGCCGATTGGCATTGGTGCCACTGTAGTGATGGACCTGTGGGGGTTGCTGCTGAGGCGGTTAGGTATCGCAACGCTGAATTTCGCCATGGTCGGACGTTGGGCGGGGCACCTGCTAGGCGGGCGTGTTTCTCATCAGGCGATTGCCAAAGCGGAACCGGTGCAAAATGAGTTGGCGTGGGGATGGGTGATTCACTACGCCACCGGCGTGCTTTTCGCGATGCTGCTGGTTGTGATCGTAGGGGAGGGCTGGTTGCGGTCGCCTACTCTTTTACCTGCAGTAGTTGTGGGTGTGGGTACAGCCGTGGCGCCGCTGTGCTTCATGCAGCCAGCGATGGGGGCAGGGTTCTTTTCGTCCAGGACGCCGACGCCTGCGCGTAACTGCCTGAAGAGCCTGGCCACGCATTTTGTGTTTGGTGTGGGGTTGTTCTTGAGTGCGGGTTTACTTGCTTTAGTGTGACGGCAGGGAGTTGGGTCAGAGCGAGCGCAAAATCAGCATGCCTGCTAACAGCAGTACCCCTGTAGAGATTGCGCCGATGTAAAAAAGGAGCACACCCGTCCATGGCGAAGACGCTCGAAGGTTGCGCATTTCTTCGGCGAACGCTTCTGCTTCATTCAGTGCTGTTCTGGTGTGATCCTGGGCGGCGCGGTGCATTTGTTACTCCTTGTGGCTGGATTAATCGAAGCTCAGAGCTTGCTGGCCAGTGCCATTACGCCAACTATGGTCGTGACAACTGCTGAACCCGTTGCGATTGGGTACCAGAACGCCTCCTGCCGGAGCTTACGCGCTTCCGCTACAAATTTCTGTGCCTCGGCCCTTAACTTTCGGCCTTCATTTTGTAACTTCTCAAGTTCGAGATGTTCACGATCATCCTGATGCATCGGGCTGTCTATTCTGTTGCGGCGAAGGTGCCGGGGGGCGGGCTTGATTGTGTGCGGTTTGGTTCGGTCGCGAAACCGCCGTCTTCCAGTGAGTGTTGTAGTCCAATTGCGATCAAGATCGTCATGTATGTCACGTCGGAGTAATTTTAGACGGATCTGATATCAATCGAAGAAAGCTCCTACATGTCAGGTAGGTATAGCGAATTATCCTACGATCTCCGTCGACTCCCGTCTGATTGTCCCGGTCAACCTCGCCCACTAGGCTTTTTCGGTCGCGGTCAGTTCAGCGATCGGGTGTGGAAGCCTGGGTGGTTTGGCGGCTGTCGATATGACGGTTGTGCGTGGGAGGCCTTCGGGCCTGCCGGGTTTGCCATACCCCTGGTCTTCCACCCCGCGTACAACTGTCACCCTAAGTGTGGAAGCGAAAGGGTGCTATCAGCCCGGTATGGTGAACTCATGAAAAAACTGGTCCCCGATCCGCCCCACGTCTTCGATCTTCCCCAAGGCAAATCCCTTTCCCGCGCGATCAGCGAAGGCATCGTCCCGATGGAGTTCGCGTTGATGAATGTTTCCCACTACCTGATGTTCGCCTACAGCGATAGCCGGCGGGCGCTTGAGCGTATTCAGGACGAAGAAACCAGGCAGTTATTGGAGCATGGGTTGCGGGCCATGCAGATTACCTGGGGGCAGGCGGATGCTGTCAGCGTGGCGTTTGAACGTAAAGGCCGGTGACGTTGAGTTTGTGATAGAGATTGTGAGTGTGCCGCACAACGCTGTGGGAGCGGGTGTGCCCGCGAAGAATATAGCGCGGTGGATGGCACGGGCTTCGCCCGTGTTCGCGGGCAAGCCCGCTCCCACAGGGATCGCGCCAGCTTTTAGAAATTGAGCAAGACAGTTGCGCAAGCGGTCGCGAAATGAGCAGGGTCATTAGTTGCGCTGGCTGTGTGCCGGCATTTTGCTGGGTATTTCGGGGCGGGCCACGACATACTGTCCGGCTCGCCCGTCGCTTCATACCGCTGCAAAATCCGCTCTATCTCCCCCGACTGCTTCATCCTTACCAACGCCCGCAACAGCCCTTGTGTCGGTATCGCCGGATCGTTGCGCACCATGCACCCCAAATCCTGTTCGTCCAGCACCGCCAGCGCTTGCAATTGCTGCTCCGCTGGCAACCCTTGGTTGAACCACTGCAACGACAACTGGTTGCTCACCGCATGGCGGTACCGGCCGGCCTGCAGCTTTTGCAGCACCAGCAACTGGTTGCGGCTGTCCTCACGGTGCAGCTGGCCGTTGTCCAGCAGTGGTTGCAGGGTTGAATAGGTGTAGCCCAGCACCGTGCCGATCGCCTGGCGTGGCAGTTGCTCCGGGGGCATCGGGGTGCTGTCGCCGGGGCGGCCAACCAGTACGTCGCGCTGATGAATCAGCGGGATACTCCACACAAAATCCCTTGGACGGTCGTTGAGCCACTGGGTACTGACGTAGCAACGCACATCAATATCGCCGCTGCTCATGGCCTCCTCCAGGCGCAGGCGGGCCATGACGTGGAACTCGGGGCGAGCGCCCACTTGCCTGGCAACGGCTTGCATCAGGTCGTAAAGCAATCCCTCCACTGGCTGATCGCCTTCGATGCGTACCAGGGGCATGCTCCAGCTCTCGGCTACGGAGAAGCGCAGCACCGGCTGGTCAGCCAGGCTGTTTGTAGACCACAGCAGTAACAGGGCCAGCAGTCTTCGCAAAGGCAATCCTCCCTGGACAATGCGCCATTCCAAGCTTAGACGAGTTGCGCAGGGTGCAATTTTGCCCCCGCTCCGCTAGCATTAGCGATCTTCCGCTCGATCAGGCTACGATGGTTTTTCGATGAGTTATCAGGTTCTTGCACGAAAATGGCGTCCGCGCTCGTTCCGCGAAATGGTCGGCCAGACCCATGTGCTCAAGGCCTTGATCAATGCCTTGGACAACCAGCGCCTGCACCATGCCTACCTGTTCACCGGTACCCGCGGGGTGGGCAAGACGACCATCGCCCGTATTATCGCCAAGTGCCTGAACTGTGAAACCGGCATCACCTCCACGCCCTGTGGCACCTGTTCGGTGTGCCGGGAAATCGACGAAGGCCGTTTCGTCGACCTGATCGAGATCGACGCCGCCAGCCGTACCAAGGTAGAGGACACTCGCGAACTGCTCGATAACGTGCAGTACGCCCCTAGCCGTGGGCGCTTCAAGGTCTACCTGATCGACGAAGTGCACATGCTCTCGACCCACTCATTCAACGCCTTGCTCAAGACGCTGGAAGAGCCGCCGCCCTACGTCAAGTTCATCCTCGCCACCACCGACCCGCAGAAGCTGCCGGCCACCATCCTGTCGCGCTGCCTGCAGTTCTCGTTGAAGAACATGAGCCCGGAGCGGGTGGTGGAGCACCTCAGCCACGTACTTGCCGCCGAGAACGTGCCGTTCGAGGAAGATGCCCTGTGGCTGCTGGGGCGGGCGGCCGACGGCTCCATGCGTGATGCCATGAGCCTGACCGACCAGGCCATCGCCTTCGGTGAAGGCAAGGTACTGGCCGCCGATGTACGTGCCATGTTGGGTAGCCTCGACCATGGCCAGGTGTATGGGGTCTTGCAGGCACTGCTCGAAGGCGATGCCAGGGCTTTGCTGGAGGCCGTGCGTAATCTGGCCGAGCAAGGGCCGGACTGGTCGGGCGTTCTGGCCGAAATGCTCAATGTGCTGCACCGTGTAGCCATTGCCCAGGCGCTGCCCGAAGCGGTAGACAACGGCCAGGGTGATCGCGAGCGGGTATTGGCGCTGGCTTCGGCGCTGCCGGCCGAGGATGTGCAGTTCTATTATCAGATGGGCCTGATTGGCCGCCGTGATCTGCCCCTTGCGCCGGACCCGCGCGGTGGCTTCGAGATGGTGCTGCTGCGTATGCTGGCGTTCCGCCCGGCAGACACGGACGACGCACCGAAGCCGGTGCTAAAGCCAACGGGGATCAGCCAGGCCACAGCTGATCCTGCAGGGCAGGTGGCAGCTGCGGCGCCGGTCGCGCTTTCACCGCCTGTCGCGGCTGTGCCGGCGGAGCCTGTTGCGCAAGCCCCGCAGCTGGAGGTGCCAGCACCCGCGACGGCTGATCATGAGCCGGAGGCCGAGGCAGATGTTGAGCTGAAGGCCGAAGCCGAGGCCATCTCCGTACCTGAGCCGGTCGCCGAAGTGGTCGACCTGCCGTGGGAAGAGCCTGCCGTTGCACCCGCGCCGTTAGCGGCTGAACCTGCGCCTGAACCGGCACCTGCGCCCGAGCCTGTTGCCCCGGTGGCGCCCACACAGGCCGCCCCGGCACACGACGAGCCGCCTTTCGACCCGTCTGCCTACGCCGCCGTGGGGATGGAGCGCGACGATGAGCCGCCGCTTGACGAAGACTATTACGGTGGCGAAAGCGATCCGGCAGGTTTCAGCTACCTGGACGAATTGGCCGAACATGTTCAGGAAGACGTGTCCAAACCGGCTGCCGAACCGTTGCCGGCAGCCAAACCGGCCACCGGCCTGGCCTTGCAATGGCTGGAATTATTCCCACAGTTGCCTGTGTCCGGGATGACAGGCAACATCGCGGCAAACTGTACGCTGATTGCCGCCGATGGCGACGACTGGTTGCTGCACCTGGACCCTGGCCAGGGGGCGCTGTTCAACGCCACCCAGCAGCGGCGCCTGAACGAAGCGCTCAACCAGCACCTGGGGCGCACGCTGAACCTGCGCATCGAGCTGATCCTGCCAGAGCAGGAAACCCCGGCTCAGGCGGCGGCACGCAAGCGAGCCGAGCGCCAGCAGGACGCCGTCGCGTCGATCGAGCAGGATCCGTTGATCCAGCAGATGATCAAGTTGTTCGGCGCCAAGGTGCGGCAGGATACTATTGAGCCTGTAGAAGCCCTGGCTAGTCAGGGCCAGTAATGGATAACCATGCGGCCGGCCCGGTGCCGGGCCGCATCACATGACCCAATCGAGGTATACCCCATGATGAAAGGTGGCATGGCCGGCCTGATGAAGCAGGCCCAGCAGATGCAGGAAAAAATGCAGAAGATGCAGGAAGAACTGGCCAACGCCGAAGTCACCGGTCAGTCCGGTGGCGGTCTGGTGAGCGTGGTGATGACCGGTCGTCACGACGTCAAGCGCGTCAGCATCGACCAGAGCCTGATGTCGACTGATGAAGACGACAAGGAAGTACTGGAGGACCTCATTGCCGCTGCGCTGAACGACGCAGTGCGCAAGGTCGAGCAGAGCAGCCAGGAAAAGATGGGCGGCATGACCGCCGGCATGCAGCTGCCGCCGGGCTTCAAGATGCCGTTCTAAGGGCATTGCGATACTCAAAACCGCCGCTGACAACAGTGGCGGTTTTTTTTTGCGGAGATTTCAACCCAGTTGCGGTCTGCTTTTTTGTGGGAGCGGCCTTGTGTCGCGAAAGGGGCGCGA